>JANPLI010000092.1:0-16471 GCA_031426455.1 Hymenobacteraceae bacterium
GTTGGCCACCCAGTCGAGGACTACGCTCAGGCCGCGGGCGTGGGCCCCATCGACCAGCGCCCGCAGGTCGGTCAGGGTGCCGAAGGCGGGGTTCACGGCCCGGTAATCCCGCACGGCGTAGGGCGAATTCACGCCGCGCAGGGTGCCCACCGGGTAGATCGGCATCAGGTACACCACGTTTACGCCCAGCGACTTGATGGAGTCGAGCCGCGCCGTAACACCCGCCAACTGGCCCCCGGCGCTGAAGGCGCGGATATTCACCTGGTAGAGGACGGCATCCTGGCGGTCGGGAACCCCCGCGAAGGGCGTCCCGTAGTGGGGCGTGGGGTTGCCCGGCGTCACCACCACGGGCGGGGCCGTTGTCTCTTTCTTACAGCCCAGCAGCAGCCCAACGGCCACAAGCAGCCCCAAATGACCGTTTCGGCCCGTAGAAAAAAATGACATCGGCTGAAAAGGTAAATACACAAAAAGAGCAGGCTGAAAGGCGGCGGATCTGGTGCCGTTAAATTACGGCAGCCTGGCTGCGCGGGGCTGATAATGCGGGTCCGGGGCAATCGGTTCGGGCGCCGGAAGGGCGTCGCGCCCGGTCTTTTGGGCCGGGCTGGCGGCGCAAATCGCGTGGAATGGGTACATTTCGGAAGCTGAAGCCCGCGCTGCTTCAGTCGCCCAGTACGGCTGCTGACCTTTTTCGCCCGAACCGTGGGTTTTTCGCCCGCATTTTCCTTCCCCTCGCCCCCATGACCGTTACCCGCGTTTTCGATATTCTGCCCTACCAGATCGCCACCTTTCCGCAGCCCGACTGTCTGGCCTGGAAGGAAAATGGCCAGTGGTTGAAATATTCCTCCCAGGACGTGCTGGACCGCGCTACGGCCGTTTCATACGCGCTGCTGGCGCGCGGCATCAAGGCCAACGATAAAGTGGCCATCGTCTCGCTTTCGCGTCCGGAATGGGTAGTGGCCGATTTCGGCATCCAGCAGACTGGCGCCACGACGGTGCCGATGTACCCGACGATCACCGTCGACGATTACCGTCATATTCTGAAAGACGCCGGCGTGAAGCTGGCGTTCGGCTCGACCAAAGAAATCTGCGACAAGCTCCGCGAGGCTGGCGGCCCCGACCTGCCGATCATCGCCTTCGACGCCGACGCCGGTCAGCCGCTGTTTTCGTCGTTCATCGAAATGGGCAAAAACACGCCGGATGCCGTCACGCTGGAGCAGCGCAAGGCCGCCGTGAAGCCCGATGATCTGCTGACGCTGATCTACACGTCCGGCACCACCGGCACGCCGAAGGGCGTGATGCTGACCCACGACAACCTGATTTCCAACTACAACTCCTGCAAATCGGCCATTCCGCTGGTGCCCGCCGACCGCGCCCTGAGCTTTCTGCCGCTGGCGCATATTTTCGAGCGGATGGTGACGTACCTCTACCTGATGTCGGGCGTGAGTATTTATTATGCCGAATCCATTGAGGCCATTGGGGTGAATCTCAAGGAAGTGCAGCCGCAGGTGTTCACTACGGTGCCGCGCCTGCTGGAAAAGATCTACGATCGCATCGAGGCCAAAGGTGCCGAGCTAACGGGTATCAAGAAGGCGCTCTTCGGGTGGTCGATGGCGCTGGGCCGCCGTTTCGACAACCAGCACTCGCCCGGCGCTTGGTACGATATGCAGCTTTCCGTGGCGCGCAAGCTGGTTTTCAGCAAGTGGCAGGAAGCGCTCGGCGGTAAGATCAAGATTGTAGTGACGGGCGGTGGTGCCCTCCAGCCCCGGCTGGCGCGGCTCTTTTCGGCGGCCGGCGTGCGCGTGATGGAAGGCTACGGCCTGACCGAAACGTCGCCCGTGATTTCCATCAACCGCTTCGACGCCGCCAATAATATGATCGGCACTACGGGCCTGGTGGTGGACGATGTGGAAGTGCAAATTGCTCAGGACGGAGAAATCCTGACCCGCTCGCGCTCCGTGATGAAGGGGTATTACAATCTGCCGCAGCAGACGGCCGAGGCCATCGACCCGGACGGCTGGTTCCATACCGGCGATATTGGCGAGTTGGTGGAAGGCAAGTTTTTGAAAATCACCGACCGCAAAAAGGAGATGTTCAAGACGAGCCAGGGCAAGTACGTGGCCCCACAGTTTATCGAGAACACGCTGAAGGAGAGCCCGCTGATCGAGCAGGCGATGGTGGTGGGCGACGGCCGCAAGTACGCCGCCGCGCTGCTGGTGCCCTCGTTCGAGAACCTCAAGGACTGGTGCGGCAAGCACGGCGTCCGGTTCGAGAGCAACGAGCAGGCAATCAAAGAAGAAAAAGTGCTGGCCGAGATCGAAAAAGCGGTGGCCCAGTACAACGCCAAAGCCGCCTCCTGGGAGCAGATCAAGAAAACCACGCTGCTGCCCCGCCTCTGGAGCATCGAATCCGGCGAACTGACGCCCTCGATGAAGCTCAAGCGGAAAGTGGTGATGAAGAACTTCGAGGCGGAAGTGGAAGCGTTGTTTTAGCAGCGACCGGGGCGGTTTTGGTCTTCAGATGCCTTGACACCGCCCCGGTGCCGACCTTTGCCGGCGCGATGCACCTGATTCTGTTCGACGACCCCACCCTCCGGCAGCAACTGCTGCCCTTCACGCACACCCGGCCCGTAGCGGCGCTGCGCTGCGGCATCCTGACGCTGGCCGAAAAATGGCAGCGGCGTGGCCACGAAACGTCCTGCCTGACGGCCCCTTACCTGCAAGGCAAGTTCGGCGGGCCCGCGCCGGAACCGTCGGCCACGTACGTGAACGGTGCGCTCTGCCCGGACGACGACGTAACGGCCACCCTTCAGGGCCTGACCGTCGGCCAGGCCCTGCGGCTGCCCGATGGTCTGTTGCTCGCCGCGCGCCTGCCCAACGACCACGCTTTCGTCACGCCGGAAGCCCTGCTGGAGGCCGCTGGAAGCGTCGAAACGGTGCTTTACGATGGCCCCGCGCCGACGCTGATCCGCCAGCCCTGGCACCTGTTCAAGCAGAACGGCGCCCAGCTTCGGGCCGATTACGCGCTGCTGACCGCAGGCCGCACGTCGGCCCCGATCCCGGACCCGCACACCATCGTGTACGGCCCGGAAAACGTGTTTCTGGAACCCGGGGTGAAAATCCGCGCTGCCATTCTGAACGCCGAAAAAGGCCCGATCTACCTCGCGAAAGGCGCCGAAGTGCAGGAGGGCGCGGTGATCATCGGTCCGTGCAGCATCGGCGAGGATTCGGTGGTGAACGTGGGCGCCAAACTGCGCGGCGACAATACCGTCGGGCCGCACTGCAAAGTGGGCGGCGAGGTGAGCAACACCATCTTTTTCGGCTACGCCAATAAGGGCCACGACGGCTTCATCGGTAACTCGGTGGTGGGCGAGTGGTGTAACCTGGGCGCCGACACCAACACGAGCAACCTCAAGAACAACTACGCGCCGGTCAAGCTCTGGTCCTATGCCAAGCAGGGCTTCGTGAACACCGGCGAGCAGTTCTGCGGCCTGATGATGGGCGACCACGCCAAGTGCGGCATCAACACGATGTTCAACACCGGCACCGTGGTGGGCGTGGGCGCCAACGTGTTCGGGGCCGGCTACCCGCGCAATTTCATCCCGGCCTTCGCCTGGGGCGGCGCGCAGGGCTTCGAGACGTTCAAGCTGGCCACGATGTACGAGGTGGCGCAGCGCGTGATGGAGCGGCGCAAAATCGACCTCGATGCGGTGGAAAAAGCGCTGATTGCGGAAGTGTTCGAGCAGACAAAGGCGGAGCGGATCTGGGAGAAGCAGCCCAATGCCTAGTTCCGACCAGCTTCAAGTATTATTGCCGTTCTTTGGCATAATTTTGTTTGTGTGGTTTATCCAGTGGGGCTGGGTACTCAGTTGCCGTTATGTGTTACGTCGTCTTAAAACAAAAATTTCATCCCCAAGCATTCGCAAAGCCTTTGATTTTAGTGCTTTCGTTGTAATGTTGGCGCCAGTGTGTTTCACCATTGTTTATCTTCTCAGGATTGGGAATAGTAGCAAATGGTGGGTTTTGCCTGCGACACTTTTTGCCCAATGTTGGCCGATACTGCTTGGCGTAGCAAAGATGATTAACACGTTCAGACGAAGTTCTTCTACTTAGTAAGCCGAATTAATTAGTCTTGCGCTTCGCCCAAATCCCCGGCCTTTCCGACGTCAAAGCCCCGCTGATGCATTCGGCGGCGAGCGGCCACGTGGCCCACGCCCAGCTTTTTGCGGGCCCGGACGGTGGCGCGGCCCTGCCCCTGGCGCTGGCCTACGCCACGCGGCTGAACTGCGAGACGCCTGCCGACGACGGCGACTCGTGCGGGCGCTGCCCGGCCTGTTCGAAGATGGACAAGCTCGTTCACCCGGACCTGCATTTCGTGCTGCCGCTGCTCGAATCGAAGCTCGACGACGAGGAGCGCAACGAGCGCCTCACGCGCTTCCGCGCCTTCTTTCTGGCCGAGCCTTTCGGCTCGTACCGCGACTGGCTCGACGAGCTGCGCGCCGAAAACAAGCAGGGCACGATCTCCGCCGAAGCTGCCCGCCAACTGCCGATGAAGGCGGCAATGGCCGCGTATGAGGCACCGCAGAAGATTTTCGTCCTCTGGCTGCCGGAGTTGCTGCACCCTACTGCTGCCAACGCCTTGCTCAAGCTGCTGGAAGAGCCGCCGGCGCACACGATCTTCCTGCTCGTGACCCAGAACCCCGGCGCGCTACTGCCCACTATCGTCTCGCGCACCCAGCGCGTGACCGTGCGCGCCCACACCGAGGCCGAATTGCAGGAATTTCTGATCAGCCAGCACCACCTGGCGCCGCCCGCCGCCGAAGCCGCCGCCCAACTCGCCGAAGGCGCCATCCGGGCGGCCATCGAGGCTGTGGGCACCGCCGACACCGACTATTTCGACTTCTTCCGCAACTGGTTGCGCCTTTGCTGGGCGCAGAAATGGCAGGAACTGCTCGACACCACCAGCGAGGATTTCCAGAAGCGCGGCCGCGAGGGCCAGAAGAACCTGCTCCGCTACGGCCTGGGCTTCGTCCGGAAAGTGCTGCTCCACGGCCTCGACCCGGCGCTCGTGCCCAGCCTGCCGCCCAATGAAGCCGAAACCGTGAGCCGGATGAGCCGCCTGATCACGCCCCTCAACGCCCCGGCCATCGTGGCGCTGCTGACGGACGCCATCTTCCACACCGAGCGCAACGCGAACCCCAAGCTGGTCTTTTTCGACACTTCCCTCAGCCTGTACCCATTATTAAAGGGGTGAGGGCTTGAGGGTGGAAGGGTTTGAGGGTATGGTGCCTTCGCCCTCAAACCCTCAAACCCTCAAACCCTCAAACCCTATGATTAAAATCGGCACCCGTTCTTCTCCGCTGGCCCTTTGGCAGGCCCACGACGTACAGGCGCGGCTGCTGGCCGCCGGCCTGGAAACCGAGCTGGTGCCCTTCATCACGCAGGGCGACAAGGTGCTGGACCGCTCGCTGGCGAAAATCGGCTCGAAGGGCGTCTTCACCCAGGAATTGGAAGATGCCCTGCTCGACGGGCGCATCACCATCGCCGTGCATTCGGCGAAAGACGTGCAGTCCACGTTGCCGGACGAGCTGGAGTTGGTGGCGTTTCTGGAACGCGAGCGGGCCACGGACGTGGTGATTTCCACGGATCCCGCGTTTCGCCTCGGCGCCGGTCCGGCCGTGGTGGGCACGTCCAGCACCCGGCGGCGGGCGCTGCTGGCGCGTCACCACCCGCACCTGACGCTCGTGGAAGCGCGCGGCAACCTGCAAACCCGCCTGCGCAAGATGCAGGAAGGTCAGATGCAGGCGCTGGTGCTGGCCTACGCGGGCGTCCACCGCCTGGGCTGGAATCATTTGATCGTGGAAGAGCTGGACCCGCGCGTGTTCACGCCGCCGGTGGGGCAGGGTTCGGTGGCCGTGGAATGCGCCGTGAACCTGGACGATGCCGTGAAGACCCAGCTTCGCGCTGCCCTCGATCACGCGCCCACGCGCGCCTGCCTGCTGGCCGAGCGCGCCTATCTGCGGGTGCTGGAAGGCGGGTGCAGCATCCCGTCGTTCGCGCTGGCGACGCTCGAAAACGACACGGTCACGCTCCGCGCGGGGCTGATTTCACTCGATGGCGCCCAGGAAATCCGGGTGGAAGGCACCGCGCTCGCCGCCGAAGCCACCGCGCTGGGCGAACGTTTGGCCACCGACGTGCTGGCGCAGGGTGGGAGGGAAGTGCTGGCCGGGATTCGGGCCGGGCGGTAAGTGCAGACGCTACGCGCGGTTGGCGGGGCGCTAGTTTTGCGGAATGATGACGCTCCGCCGCCTTGCCGCCGCCACGCTCTGCGCGGCCTCGCTTTCTTCCTGCTCGCTGCTGAAGCCCACGTCGAAAGACGACCTGGTGACGCTGACCACGCCGCAGGGTGAAATCAAGCTGGTGCTTTTCGACGAAACGCCCAAGCACAAGGCTAATTTCCTGAAGCTGGCGAAGTCGGGTTACTACGACGGCACCACTTTCCACCGGGTCATCAACCAGTTTATGATTCAGGGTGGCGACCCGAACTCGAAAGATGCCGACCCCAACAACGACGGTCAGGGAGGTCCCGGCTACACGATTCCCGCCGAAATCGAATCCCAGTTCAAGCACGTGCGCGGCGCCGTAGCTGCCGCCCGCCAGGGCGACCAGATGAACCCCAAGCGCGAAAGCAGCGGCTCGCAGTTCTATTTGGTGCAGAACTCCCAGGGCACCCCGTTTCTGGACGGCCAGTACACCGTTTTCGGGATGACCGTCGCCGGCCTCGATGCCGTGGATAAGATTGCCCAAGTACCTAAAAACCCCGGCGACCGCCCGAAAGAACCCGTGAAAATGACGGTAAAAGTGGAGCGCCTGTCCCGCAAAAAAATCACCGAAATGACCGGCTATCAGTTCGATGGCAAGCCCGTGGCGGCGCCGGGACCAATGAAGGGCAAACCAATCAAGAAGGCCTGACCACGGAGCCAGCCAAGGCCGCTGACGTTGAACCGAACAGGGCAGACGCACGAAGACGGAATTGTTAATTGATCATTGCTAATTGCCTCCCCTTTGAACACTTACCTCATCACCGGCTCGAACGGCCTTTTAGGCCAGAAACTGATTGAACAACTCGCGCCCCGGATGGCGGCTGGCGAACTGAAAGTGGTAGCGTCGTCGCGCGGGCCGAACAAGCTGGCGGCGCTTTTCCCGGATGTGCCCTTCGTGCCGCTTGACGTGACCGATGCCGCCCATCTGCGGGCCGTGGTGGGCGAGCTGCTGCCCACCCATATCATCCACACGGCGGCGATGACCAATGTGGATGCCTGCGAAACCGAGCGCGCCGAATGCTGGAAGCAGAACGTGACCGGCCCGGAAAACCTGGCCCGCCTCTGCGCCGAGCTGGACATTCACTTCACGCACGTATCCACGGACTTCATTTTCGACGGCGAAAATGGCCCTTACGACGAAGAAGCTGAGGCCCGGCCCGTGAACTACTACGGCGAGGCCAAGCTAGCCGCTGAGGTGGCCGTGCGCGCCGCCGGCGGGCGCTGGGCCATCGTGCGCACCGTGCTGGTGTACGGCACGGCGCACGACTACGGGCGCTCCAATATCGTGCTCTGGGTGCGCGACTCGCTCCGCGTCGGTAAATCCCTGAACGTGGTCGATGACCAGTGGCGTACGCCCACGCTGGCCGAAGACCTGGCCGATGGCTGCATCCGCATCGCCGACCGCGCGGCCATCGGCGTCTTCAACATCTCGTCCGACGAGTTGCTGACGCCCTACCAGATGGCCCAGCAGGTGGCGGCTTATTTCGACCTCGATGCCAACCTGCTGACGCGCGTCACGGCGACGACGTTTACGCAGCCCGCCCGGCGCCCGCCGCGTACGGGGCTGCTCATTCAGAAGGCGCGGCAGACGTTGGGTTACGTGCCCCACACCTTCGCCGAAGGCATTGCGCTGGTGGCCAATCAGCAGCCCGGTTGAAAAATATTTTTCGCCGGCAAGCGACTGTTTTTTAGCGACTTATTAGGGATTGGCGCCGCGCGCTGAAAAAAAAACTTTACTTCCGGGAGGCTCGCGACATTAACGAGTAAGCCTCTCTGAGTTGTGAAGACCTCCCCAACCACCGTTCCCTTCCGCCGCGCGCTTCGCCACCTGACCGGATTCTCCCACCGGGAGGTTCGGGGTTTGGTGCTGTTGCTGTTGCTGGCGGGTGCGCTGGCAAGTTTGCCGTTGGTGCTGCGCCGGACGTTCGCGTCCGGTGCAGCACCGGCGCTGGCCGCCGACGAAATCCGCGCCCTCGATCACCTCGCCGGCTCCCTGGAGCAGGCCGAGCACCGCGAGCGCCAGGAGCGCGCTGCCCGCTACGGGCGCCCGGTCCGTTATGCTGATAATCCGGACGACTCCCGTCCATCCGCCGCCCGCTACGGTTCCTCCCGCCCGGAAGCGCCCGTGGCGCTGCTGAACCGGCTGACGCCTTTCGACCCCAATGCCCTTACTGCCCGCGAGTGGCAGCAGCGCGGCGTACCGGCCGACGTAGCCCGGCACATCGTAGCCTACGGTCGCAAAGCCGGCGGCTACCGTTACCGCGAGCAGTTGGAGCGTATCCATGGCCTCGACCCGGCGCTGTTGGCCCGCCTGACACCCTTTCTCAAACTGCCGGGTCGCGAGGAAGTGTACGGGCCGCGCCGGACCTATCCGGCTGGTGGAACCTACGCCGCCGCCCGGCCGGCCGGTGCAACAACGGCTAGCCCGACTGTTCCTGGCGCGGCACCTGCTTTTGCGACTAATCCCGGCGCATCGTTCGCTGCGTCGGCCCGGCCCGCGTCCCGCAAGCTGCGCGTGGCACCCGTCTTCGACCTCAACGAGGCCGATACCAGCGCTCTGATGCGGATTCGGGGCATTGGTGCCAAGCGCGCCCAGCGCATTGTGGAGCTGCGGCAGAAACTCGGCGGCTTCGTCTCGACGGAGCAACTGACCGAAGTCTGGGGTCTTGACCCCGCTCTGCTCGACACGCTGCTGCGCTGTAGCCGCATCGCGCCGGAGTTCCGGCCGCGCGGTGTGGCGCTGAATACGACCTCTTTAGAAGATTTGCGCCAGCACCCTTACGTGGGCTACCGTTTGGCGCGCGTCATTGTTGCTTACCGCGAACAGCACGGGCCTTATCAGAAGGCCGAAGATTTATTACTGATAAAAGCGATCGACGAAGCCTCCTTTAATAAACTCCGGCCCTATGTGGCCATACGTTGAAGAACCGAAAAAAGCCCTGGTTTTGCCAGGGCTTTTTTTTGGTGCGGGAGGGCTGTAACGGTCGGCCGCAAATTTCAAACAGTAAGCCGGTTCACGCAGCTACGGCCATTCCGTTCACCGCTTCCACGGCCGTGACTTCGGGCACAGCGCGGCGCACGGCGTCTTCCACGCCCGCGCGCAGGGTCATCGGCGACATTGGGCACGTGCCGCAGGCGCCGAGCAGTTCCAGTTTCAGGCGTCCTTCGGGGGTTACTTCGAGCACCCGAACATCGCCGCCGTCGGCTTTGAGATAGGGGCGGATGGTGTCCAGGGCGGCTTCGATTCGGGGCAGGAGGTGGTTCATTGGGGGAGGTGGTGAGGTGGTGAGGTGGTGAGGTGGTGAAGACGGCTTAAGCACCACCCCACGATCCCCACCACCTCACTACCCAAAGTCAGGAGCGGATTTCAACAACCTTTGTGGTGCCCAGTTCCACGTTGCGGATCGAGACCTGGCGGGCGACTTCTTCGGCCAGCGCACTAAAGGCCTGCTGGGTAACGGGCGAAGCGGTATTCAGAATTTCGGGCCGGCCCCGGTCGCCGCTCTCGCGGATGCTTTGCACGAGCGGAATCTGACCCAGCAGCGGCACTCCGGCGGCTTCGGCGAGGCGGATGCCGCCGCCTTCGCCGAAGAGGTAGTAGCGGTTGTCGGGCAGTTCTTCGGGAGTGAACCAGGCCATATTTTCGACCACGCCCAGCACCGGCACGTTGATTTGCGGCTGCCGGAACATCGCCAAACCCTTCTGCGCATCGGCCAGGGCCACTTTTTGGGGCGTCGTGACGATGACGGCCCCCGTGACGGGCACCGTCTGCACCAGCGTGAGGTGGATATCCGACGTGCCGGGTGGCATATCGATCAGCAGATAGTCCAGCTCGCCCCAATCGACTTCGGTGATGAACTGCTTCAGCGCCGACGACGCCATCGGCCCGCGCCAGACCACGGCGTGTTCGGCGGGCGTCAGGAAGCCGATGGAGATCAGCTTGACGCCGTACTGCACGATGGGCTGGATCAGGTTGCGACCGTCGGGCGACTGCAGAATGCGCGGCTTGGCGTCTTCCACGCCAAACATCACCGGCATCGAGGGGCCGCTGATGTCGGCATCGACGAGGCCGACTTTGGCGCCGCTGCGGGCCAGCGCGATAGCCAGGTTGGCCGTGACGGTGCTTTTACCCACGCCGCCCTTGCCGGAAGCCACCGCAATGATGTTGCGGACGCCCGGCAGCACGGCGCCGCCCTGGGCGCGGACGGTCGTCACGCGCGAGGTCATCAGCACCGTGACTTCGGCCTCCTTGTCCACCATCGTGTGGATGGCGCGCTCGCAGGCGGTGCGGATCAGCTCTTTGAGCGGGCAGGCAGGCGTGGTGAGGATCACGGTGAACGTCACTTTCCGCCCCTCGATCCGCACGTCCTCGATCATCTTCAGCGTGACGAGGTCTTTTTTCAGGTCCGGCTCTTCCACGTAGGAAAGGGCCTTCAACACGGCTTCTTCGGTGATCAGGGTCATTGCGGGGGCAAAGGTACGGGCGGGGTCAGCGCGGCGGGGCGTCGGCGCGGGTGTCGTGCAGAAAAGCGATTTCGACGTAATTCGTCGTCACGAGGTAATACAAGACCGTTCGGCGCCCAATCACGCATTGGCGCAAGCCGGGGTAGCGGTCAGAAGCCGGATACGCAAAGGGGAAGCGGCCCAGCGTCCGGAGCCGATCCACTATCTGGCTTAAGAAATCCACTGATACTGTAGCCGACCAGTCAAGTGTCAGTTGCCGGGCAATGCGGTCCAGATCGGCCTTTGCCCGTTCCGAGAAGATCACCTTCAGCGGGGGGCGTTCCGTATCAGAAGGCAATTCCATACCGGGCAAAGACTTCTTCAGCGGGAATGCCTTTTCCCTCTGCGAGCTGTTGAATGCCCTCCTGCACGGCCGCGTGGTCTTCCGGTGTAAAGTCGTCGGCGAAATCGTGCGAATCGGCTTGCGGTTGCAGCAGCGCCAGCACGGCGGCCAGCACGTCGGGATCGTCTTCGACGGCGAGGAGCGTGTGAATCGTGGTTTTGAGTTCTTCAGTAGCCATAAAAGCGGTAACGATCGCCGGGTGGATGGGTTCCGCGAAGATAATAACCCCGCCTGCCCTGCCGACCTTTGCCGGCGCGAGCCGCTGGCCCGCGCTACCTGCCCCCACCGTGGCCCTGATTCCGAAGGAGATCGTCGATCAGATTATGCAGTCGGCCGACATCACGGAGGTGGTCGGCGACTTCGTCACGCTCAAGAAGAAGGGCCAGAACTGGTGGGCGCCGTGCCCGTTTCACAACGAGAAGTCGGCGTCGTTTGCCGTGAATCCGGCGAAGGGGATTTACAAATGCTTTGGTTGCGGAAAGGGCGGATCGGCGGTCGATTTCGTGATGGAAATCGAAAGCGTGTCGTACCCGGAGGCGCTGCGGTGGCTGGCCCGGCGCTATAACATCGTGATTCCGGAGGCCGACGCGGCGCCGAAGTCCGACGAAGACCAGGCCCGCCAGAACGAGCGCGACGCGCTGCTGATTCTGACGGAATGGGCCAACACGTTCTATCAGAAGACGCTGCGCGACACTGACGAGGGCCGCAGCCTCGGCCTGAGCTACCTGCGCGAACGCGGCCTGCTGAACCCCACCATCGAGGCGTTCGGGCTGGGCTACTCCCTGGATCAGTGGGAGGCGCTGCGCACGGCGGCGCTGAAGGCGGGCTACAGCGAGCGGGCGCTCGAAGCCACGGGGTTGGTGATCGTGCGCGAAGGCGAGGAGGAAAACACCGCCGGGCGCGGGCGTTACGACCGTTTCCGGGGCCGCGTGATGTTCCCGATCCAGAACGCCAGCGGCCGGGTGCTCGGCTTCGGGGCGCGCACCCTGCGCAAGGACGACAAGGCCGGCGCGAAGTACCTGAACTCGCCGGAATCGCCGATTTACCACAAGTCGGACGTGCTGTATGGCCTCTTTCAGGCCCGGCAGGCGATGCGCCACGACGACCTGTGCTACCTCGTGGAGGGCTACCTCGACGTGATCTCGCTCTGGCAGGGGGGCGTGAAAAACGTGGTGGCGGCGTCGGGTACCTCGCTCACGGAAGGCCAGATCCGCCTCATCAGCCGCTACACCCGCAACGTCACGGTGCTGTTCGACGGCGACGCCGCTGGCCTCAAAGCCGCCCTGCGCGGCACCGACCTGCTCCTCGAACAGGGCCTGACGGTGCGCGTCTGCACCTTTCCGCCCGGCGAAGACCCCGATTCGTTCATCCGCAAGCAGGGCGACACGGCCTTCCGCGCCTACCTGGCGGCGAACACGCAGGACTTCATCTCCTTCAAGGCCCGCCTCTGGCAGCAGCAGGCCGCCGCCGACCCGCTGCGCCGCGCCGAGGGCGTGCGCGAGGTGCTGGGGTCGATCGCGCGGGTGCCGGATTCGATTCAGCGGTCGGTTTTCATCCAGGAGGCCGCCCGGCTTTTCCACCTCGATGAGCAGGTGCTGCTCACCGAGTTCAACAAGATTGCCCGCGAGCAAAAGCCCCTGAGCGGCTCGTTCGAAAGCCGGGGCCAGACCGGCCGGCCCAACACCGCGCCGGAACGGCGACCGGACGACCGCGCCCCGGCCCCCCACCCGGACGATCTGCCGCCCGAAGCTTTCGGTGCTACGGCGGAAGAAGCCGCCGGGCTGCGCGTGGGCGCCGATGGCGAGCTAGTGGCCGACGTGCGGCCCGACTACCTCCGTTTCGAGCGCGAGGTTATCCGGCTGCTGCTGTTGTACGCCGACCACACCGTCCACGCCCCCGATCCGGAGCGCACGCCCTGGCTGCTGGCGCCGTACCTGCTCACGAGCCTCGCCGAAAACGGCACCACCTTCCGCGATGCGCCCTGCGCGGCGATTGCCCAGACCTACCGCGCGGCCCTCGAACAGGACCGGCTGCCGCCCGTGGAAGCCTTCACGGGGCACCCGGACGGGGCCGTCCGGGCGCTGGCCGTGGACCTGCTGACCGAGCCTTATGAGCTGAGTGTGAACTGGGAGCGCCACCACATCGAGGTGCCCCGCGAGCCGGACGTGCTGCAAGCCGCCGCCGACACCGCCCTGCTCCGCCTGAGCCGCTGCGTGGTGCAGGACCGCCTGACCGAGCTGGGCCAGGAACTGCTGACGGCCATCGAAGCCGACGAACAGAGCTTTCTGATCATCGAAATTATGCGCCTCAAGGCCGTCGATATGCAGATCGGGAAGCTGCTGGGCATCGTTTTGGGGTGACGTTGTAACTGCCTGATGGTGAGGGTGCCCAAAGAGGCTGAAAAAAGGACCCGTTCGTTTGGGCAAAAGGACCCGTTCGTTTGCCCAAACGAACGGGTCCTTTTTGGAAAAGCACGGGTCCTTTTTGGAAAAGGGCCCAGGCTTTCGGGGAAAAGGGCCTAGGCTTTTGGGGAAAAGGGCCTAGGCTTTTGGGTCAGAGGGTTTAGGCTTTTGGGGAAAAGGGTATTGAGTGTTGGGGCTTGGGGCTTGGGCGTTGGGTCTTTGACGGCGGCATCTTCAGCCCTAAAACCTAAGCCCTTCCACCCTCACACCCTTGCACCCTCAAACCCTCCCACCCTCACCCCCTCCCAACCGGTACCTTTGCCCCGTCGTGCGAATCCTGTTGCTGTGCCCCCGCGTCCCGTTTCCGCCCACTGACGGCGGCGCCATTGCGATGTACGATGTGGCGCGCGGCCTGGCCGACGTCGGCCACCAGGTCACGGTGCTGGCCGTGAACACCCCCAAGCACCGGCAGGACGACCCCACGGTGCTAGGCCCGGATATCCGCCTGCTGACGCACTTCATCGATACCAGCGTCCGACCCGGCCCGGCCCTGCGCAACGTGGTGGCTCAGGTTCGGGGCGCCGCCGGGCACCTGCCCTACAACGTTTCGCGGTTCGTGGACGCCGGTTTCCGCGCCCGTCTCGCGGCCCTGCTGACGGCCGAAACGTTTGATATCATCCAATTCGAGGGCACTTTCGTGGCCGCCTACGCCGCTGATTGCCGCCGCCTGGCCCCCCACACGCCGCGCGTGCTGCGCGCCCACAACCTGGAGTGCCAGATCTGGGAGCGCTTGGCCGAAAATGCCCGCAACCCGCTCAAGCGGTGGTACCTGCGCCACCTGGCCGAGGGTCTGCGCGCCTTCGAAACGGCCGTCGCCACTGATTTCGATGCCATCGCGGCCATCACCGAACTGGACGCCGCGCAATGGGCCGGGCTATCCAAAGCAACAAGCCACGAGCAACAAGCAACAAGAAACGAGCAACGAGCAACGAGCAACGAGCAACCAAAAACCACCACCATCCCCGCCGGCGTCCGCCGTACCGGCTGGCAGCCCGACTCCGCCATCCAGCCGTTGCCGCACGCCGTGGGGCTGATCGGGGCGCTGAACTGGGCACCGAACGTGGAAGGGTTGCGCTGGCTGCTGGCCGACGTTTGGCCGCTGGTGCGCGCCGCCCGGCCCGATGCCGAACTGCACATTGCCGGCTCGCACACCCCGGCGTGGCTAACGGCGCTGCGGGTGCCGGGCGTCACGATACACGGGTTCGTGCCGTCAGCGGCGGCCTTTATGCAGCGCCACCAACTGGTGCTGGTGCCGCTGCTGAGTGGCGGTGGAATGCGCATCAAAATCATCGAAGCAATGACGCTGGGTTGCGCCGTGCTAACGACGCCCGTCGGCGGCGAAGGCATCCCGGCCACTCACGGCCGCGAGTGGCTGATGGCCGCCACGCCCGCCGAATGGGTGCAGGCTGTGCTCGGCGCCCTCGACGGCACCACCGACGTGCCCGCCCTGGGCCGCGCCGCCGCCGCGCTGGCTGCCCGCGAGTTCGACAATGAAGCGGTCGTGCGTCGGTTCGAGGCGCTGTACGCGCAGTTGCTGGTTGGCGCACCCGCCACCACCCCACCACCTCACCACCCCACCACCCTGCCCCGGTGAGTGCCCTGCTACCCCTATTGCTGGCCGTGGTGGTGGGCTGCGGCCTGCTGATTGTCCACACCTACGTGCTGTTCCCGATGCTGCTGCTGCACGGCTTGCGGCACTGGCCCCGCCCCGCGCCGCTGGTCTGGGACGGCACTACGCCCCCGGCCGAACTGCCCACTGTGGCCGTGCTGGTGGCGGCTTATAACGAGCAGAAGGTGGTCGAGGAAAAGATTCGTCGCACGTTCGCCAGCACGTATCCGAAGGAGAAAATCACGCTCTACCTGGGGTCCGACGCCAGCACCGACCAGACCGATGCCATCATCCAGCGTCTGCAAGCCGAGTTCGGGCCTGACCGCGTGGTGTTTCGTCGGTTTCCTGGACGAACCGGTAAGATTCGGATCATCAACGCGCTGGCCGAAAACGTGGCCGCCGACGTGCTGGTGATGACCGACGCCAACGTGTTCTTTTCGCCGGAGGCCCTGTTTCAGATGGTCAAGTACCTGCGCGACCCCCGCGTGGGGCTGATCGGCGGGAATATCCTGAACGAGGAGGTCCGCCGCGAGGGCATTTCGGTGCAGGAGCGCGCCTATCTGCTGCGTGAAAATCAGATCAAGCACCAGGAAGGGCGCCTTTGGGGCGCAATGATGGGCGCCTTCGGGGGTTGCTACACGATGCGCCGGACGGTGTTCCGGCCAGTGCCCGAAACGTTTCTCAACGACGACTTCTGGCAGTCGGTGCAGGTCGTGGCGCAGGGCTTCCGCACGCTCACGGCGCTCGAAGCCCTTGTTTACGAGGACGTTTCGAACGTGCTCTTCGAGGAATTCCGCCGAAAGGTGCGCATCGGCACCGGCAACTTTCAGAACCTGCATTACTTCCGGCGGTTGCTGTGCCCCTGGGGCCGCGAGCAGGCAGTGGGCATTGCGTTCGGCTTCTGGTCGCACAAAGTGTTCCGCTGGCTGACGCCGCACCTGTTGCTGCTGGCGCTGGTGGCTACGGCGGGCGGCGTGGCGCTTACCACGGGCACGGCGGCGGGCATCTGGTGGCAGGCCGCACTGGCTGCCCAGCTCGCCGGCCCGCTCCTGACGGGCGTGGACCGCCTGCTGCGCCGCGCGGGCTGGAACCTGCGGTTGTTACGCTTCAACACCCACTTTTACGCTATGAACTACGCGATGCTCCTCGGCTGGTGGCGCTACGTGAAAGCCCCCGTCGAAACCAGCGTCTGGACACCCACGGAGCGGTTTCAGTGGTGAGCCCCCAATTCATTA
>JANPLI010000093.1:0-16661 GCA_031426455.1 Hymenobacteraceae bacterium
ACCCCGACCTCGGGCGAAATCCAGTTCTACACGTCCTTTCTGCATCAGGACACGCCTTTTTTTGTAGGCGCCGACAAGCTGGCGGCTTCGCTACAGTTGCCGGTGCTGTATTTTTATACCGTCCGGCTAGGCCGGGGGCGCTACGAAGGGCGGTTCCGGTTGCTCTACGACGGCGTGACGCCGCTGCCGCCACCGCCTAAGCGCGTGACCGACAACCTGGAAGACCACCCGATCACCGAAGCCTACGCCCGCGCCCTGGAAGCCGACATTCGGGCGGCACCGGCGAGTTACCTGTGGTCGCACCGCCGTTGGAAAAACGCCCGGCCGGGGAGGTAGGAGGTCAGCTTCAAGCGGCAAGCTTCAAGCGGCAAGCCAATCCGCTGGTAAACAAGCAGAAAATGCGGGGCCCAAATGCCGGATGATTTTCAGTCGGCTGTCTAATCCAACGCCGCCGGGGGCGTGTAGCCGTAGCGGCGGGCGTTGGCGGCGTAGGCGGCGGCGCGGTCGGGTTGCTGCTGGGCGGCAGCGGCGCGGCTCAACAGGTACCACGCCTGGCCATCGGTTTCATCGGCCGAAAGCGCAATGATGAAGTCGTGGGTGGCGCGTTCAGCGTCGCCCTGCCGGTACCAGGCCAGGCCGCGTCCGCGCACGGCGCGGGTACATTCGGTCGGCGACGCCGTGACCGACGTCATCAGGGCCGTAAAATCCGTCACGGCGGCGGCGTAATCCTGCCGGGCGTACAGCGCTAGTTCGCCGCGCGCCAACCGGGCCGGCGCGTAGGCGGGGTCAAGGTGCAGAGCCTGGCTCAGGTCGAGGTGGGCGGCGGCGATTTGCCCCATCGCGGCCCGGCAGGTGCCCCGTCCGTAGAGGGAATGCACGCGGTCGGCGGTGGCGGTCAGGTGGCGCAGGGCGGCGTCGTAATCGGAAATCGCCGTGGCGTAATCGTGCTGAAACTCCTGCCGCACCTCGGCGCGCCGGGCGTAGGCCGCGCCGTTGGTGGGTTGTTCGGAAAGGGTTTCGCTCCAGTTCACGAGGGCTTTGTCCCAGCGGCCGCTTTTGAGGTTCAGCACCCCTTCCAGGTACGCTTCCTCGGCGTGGGTTTCGCGGCGGGCATCGGTCCACATCGCCAACGCACCGATGCCGGTCGTGAGCAGAATCAGCAACAGGAGCAGCGCCCGGCGGTCGCGGCGCGACAAGCGGGCAGCCTGTTGGGGCGTGGTATTGTAGTAGCGTTCGCGGAAAGTGGCCGGGCGGCGGGTGGTATTGTAGTGATACCGATGGCCGGGCGGATACGTCGTGTTGCCGGGCGTCCCAGCGCGCTGCTGGCGGTTCAGTTGCTGCTGCTGCTCGTGCCGGGCCAGGAGCAGGGCGTCGTAGCGGGCGCGGCGGGTGGCGTCGCCCAGTACGCGGTAGGCTTCCGTCACCTGCTTGAATTGCTCTTCGAAGTGCGGGTTGCCCTGATGCTTGTCCGGGTGGAGGCGGAGGGCCAGTTGGCGGTAGGCCGCGCGCACCATCGGCGGCGGGGCACCGGGCGGCACCCCCAGGGTATCGTAGTGCGACGGGGCAAGCGTAACAGTCACGGTAGGTAGCGAAAACAGGTAGCCGGAAGGAGTAGACTGCTAAAGTAACAGGCGCGCAGCCAGAAAATCCCGGCGGTGGCCAAAAAAATCGGCTGACCGATCCGTTGGCATATCCCTGCGCCCGGTCCCTGCGTATGGCAGACGGGGCAACGCAGCCGTTGCCCGCCCGCTTTTCCTTGCCCATATTTGAACCCCAATGGCGTTTTTCGACAAATCCCCCCTTGATTCGGCTGCCCGTCCGGGTGCTTCTTCGTCGCTCACGGGCCGGCTCGTGGAGGACGTTACCGAGTATATCGACACGCGCGTCGCGCTGGCCCGGCTGGAAGTGCAGCACAGTCTGCGCAACGCGCTGGTGGGCGCTCTGCACGGCGTTACGCTGGGCGTATTGGCGCTTTTCTTTCTGATCTTTCTGCTCGTGTTTGCTGGTCTGGCCCTGAACGCGGCCCTGGATTCGGCCTACTGGGGGTTCGGCATCGTCGCCGGCGTACTGGGGCTGCTGACGCTGGGCTTCGCACTGGGCGTCGATAAAGCGGCCTTCAACAGCCTCGCCGAAAAGGCCCTGCACAACAAGGTTTACCACTCCGAGATCGACCAGCAGCGCAAGGCGGCGGAAGCTGCCGCTCCGGATCGTTCCACTACTTCCTCTGCTTCTGCCCAATGATGAACCCCGAAGAACGTATCGCCTACGAAGCCGCCGATTCCCCGTCGCTGCTCGACGAGAAAAAATATTTGGAAGAGCGCCGTCGGCGCCTCGAAACCTCGCTCCACGACCACGTCGAAGAACTCAAGGACCGGGGCCGGCAGGCCGGGCAATGGGCTTTGCTCGGTACGGCCGCGGTGGCTGGCGTCTGGCTATTGACCAAGGCGTTGGGGGCCGCCCGGGGGCAGAAACGCCGTCACAAGGCGCTGGCAGCCAAGCCTCATTCGGAGCGCCGGGCTTTGACGCCGGGTAGCCGCGCGCCGAAGCCGGGGCGTTCGCAACACGAGGCTGGTGCTGCCGGGTCGCCGTCTGCCGGTTTTGCCCGGGCTGCCGCCCCGGAAGCGGCTCCTTACACGTCCCCGGCGCCCGCGGGGCCGTCGTTTCTGAACGTCTTTCTACAGTCTGAGGCGGGCAAGATGATGAGCAATCAATTAGTGGCGATTGCGATGGTTTTTATCACCAAAAAACTGCAGGAAGTGCTGCAACTGCCCGCCAATGCCGATATTGGCGGCGCAAAGGAGTCGCATTCGGCTTCGTACAAAATCATCGAGCCACAGGATGCGACGGTGGTGGACGGTGGCGGCAACGCCTGATGCCGATTCGCCCCACCGCCGTCCGCTGCTTTCCGTTGCCGCTGAATGGCTGTTTCCGTCGGTTCTTCTTCGTCTTTGTCTGCGCCCGCCCGGGCCGCGGTGCTGGCGCGTCTGCGTGCGGGCCGGGCTAACGGGCGCCCGGCGCTGGCTGCCCTGCTCGACCCGGACGACGTTTCCCTCGCCGACGCCCGCTACCTGTTGGCGCTGCACCGCCGCCACCCGGTGGACTTTTTTTTCGTCGGCGGTTCGCTCGTCACGTCCACCAATCAGGGCGCGCTACTGGCGCTGCTGAAGGCGGAGGCGGGCGTACCGGTGGTGCTGTTTCCGTCGGCACCGTCGCACATCGATGCCCAGGCCGACGCCATTCTGCTATTGTCGCTCATTTCCGGGCGCAATCCGGAGCTGCTGATCGGCCATCACGTCGTGGCTGCGCCGCTGCTGGCAGCGTCGGGTCTGGAAATTCTGCCTACGGCTTATATGCTGGTCGATACGGGGCGCCCGACCACGGCGTCCTACGTCAGCCAAACGCAGCCATTGCCCGCCGATAAGCCCGGCATTGCGGCCTGCACGGCGCTGGCGGGCGAGCAGTTGGGGCTGCAAATCACGTACTTGGACGGCGGATCCGGCGCCGCGCGGCCGGTGCCGGTGCCGTTGATTCAGGCCGTGCGCGCGGCCGTGCGCGGCCCGCTGATTGTGGGCGGTGGCCTCGACTCTACTGAAAAGCTGCGCCTGGTGCTGGGCGCCGGGGCCGATGTGGTGGTGGTGGGCAACCAGTTGGAGCGCGAGCCGGATTTTCTGGCTGATGCCGCCGACGCCGTGCGGACGTTTCGGGCCGTGACGGCGTAAGCGAGAGCGGCGTGATGAAAGAAGCTCCGGCGCCTTTATCGGTTCGATCCCTGTACGCGCTGTTGGCGCAACTGCTGCTGGGGTACGTTTTCACCTCGTCCGGGCTGTGTAAGCTGACGGGCGGCGCCTTCGGGCAAATCATTGGTCCGCCCACCGCCGCGATGGTGCCCGGCCTGGCGAGTATCTGGCTCTTTTTGGCCTGTTCGCAGGTACTGGCCGGGGCGCTGGTGCTCAGCGGCCGGTGGAGCCTGTTGGGGCTGGTGATGCTGCTGCCCCTGAACACGGGCATACTGGCCTACACCACGGCCAACCAGTGGGCGGGCACGCCCTTCGTAAACGCGCTGCTGCTCACGCTGAATGTGCTGGCGCTGCTCCACGAATGGCCTACGCTGCGGGTGTTTCTGCAACCCGAGGCCGTGCCGGCGCCCTTGCGCGGGCCCCGGCTTTTTCCCGGTTGGTGGTTGCCGGCCGCGGTGCTGCTGACGCTGGGTAGCGCCTTGGCCGTCGCGCTGGGGCGGGCGCCTATCACGGTCGTAACGGTGCTGGGCGGAGCCGGTTTTGCCCTGGCGTGGGGACACGCTGCGCGCGGCACGACGGGTATCGTGCCGCGTCTGCTGCTGGCGCTGAGTGGCTTGGCGGTGCTGCTGGTGACGGCCGTCGGCGCCGTGCCACGCGTACGGGGGCTGGGAGGCGTGGTGGCGGGCGCCATTGCGCTTACGGGGCTGCTCGCAGTAGTTTACGGCGGCTGGATGGCCGTGCAGGCGCGCCAGGCCAGGGCCGTGCGGGTCACCGAAAGGGGCTAGGGAAGCGGGCTTGTACCTTTGGCCCAAATGGAAACTGCCCCGCCGATGGTGCTTTGTACGGCGCGCTTCAATCCGCTCGTTCGTACCTATTTGCTTTGGTACGTTGCTTTTTTTCTGCTGGTCTCCATCATCGGCATTCCGCTGCTGCCGTTTTGGCTGTTGGGCGTGGGGCAATGGTGGAGCCGCCACTATTTCGAGAAGCTGGAATGCGAGCTGACGGAGCGGGCGCTCCGCTTCCGGAAAGGTATTCTGGTGCAGGCCGAAAAGACGGTCCCGCTCGAAAATATTCAGGATGTGACGTTCATCGAAGGCCCCGTGCTGCGGCATTTTCAACTCAGTATCCTGAAATTCGAGACTGCCGGCCAGAGTCAGGGGCAGGCCCACGATATGGAGCTGATCGGCATCATCGACGCCCAGGCGCTGCGGCAGCAGATGCTTCACCAGCGGCAGGTGCTGCTCGCCGGCCGTAACGCCGCGCCGCCTACGAATTCTACGGACGTCCTGCTGACGGAAATTCGCGATGCGCTTCGCGAAATCAGCACCAAGCTGGATGGGCCTCTTGTGCATTAATCATCAGTAAGTCAGTTAAAACTGCTCCGCTACGCCTTATGCAAATCCGCACCGGTTTCGGTTACGACGTTCACCAGCTCCAGCCCGGCCTGCCCTTCTGGCTGGGCGGCATCGAGGTGCCGCACACCCACGGCGCGTTGGGCCACTCCGACGCCGACGTGCTGATCCACGTCATCTGCGACGCGCTGCTCGGCGCGGCCAACCTGCGCGATATCGGCTTCCACTTCCCCGACACCGACCCGCAGTACAAGGGCATCGACTCGAAGAAGCTCCTTGCCGGGGTGATGCGCCTGCTCCGCGAGCGCGGCTGGCGGCTCGGTAACGTCGATTCCACGGTCTGCCTCGAAGCGCCGAAAGTCAATCCGCATATCCCCGCGATGCAGGCCGCGCTGGCGGCCGTAATGGGCGTGGACCCCGACCTGCTTTCGATCAAAGCCACCACCACCGAAAAACTCGGCTTCGTGGGCAGGCGCGAAGGCGTGGCCGCCTACGCCACGGTGCTGATCCTGAAAGATTAGGCGCCCTGGCGCGCGTTTAGCCGCCAAGCGGCGTAACGCGTGCCGCCTCGTGCGGGAACTCTCCGGACTTCCGCCGCGGCACGGTGGCGTAAACAAGGCCGCCCTTGCGTGGGAAGTCGGAGACTTCAGGCACGGGTTCAGCCCGAGTTAGGGCCTGCGGCCTAAACGCGCACCAGTAGATATGCTACGCTTTAATTTAATGAAAAAGAACCTACTGGCCCTCGGCCTGATAATCCTGGCTGGCGGCGCCCGTGCCCAAGCGCCTGCCGTTGTCCCCACCGCGACGCCTGACACCACCGATTACGCCCGCCGCTACGCCGCCACCATCACGCCGGCCCGCCTCGAAACGCACCTGCGCATCCTGGCGTCCGACGAATACGAAGGGCGCGAAACTGGCCAGCAGGGGCAGAAAATGGCTGCCGCTTATCTGGCCCGCCAGTTCGACGCGGCCGGGGTGCCGCCGCCGCCGGGTCTGGGGAGCGGCGCCAACCCGCACTACCAGGGCTTCCGGCTGCTGCGGACGCGCTGGCGTGGCGCCGAACTGCGGACGGGCAAGAAAGACCTCACGTATCTGGGCGATTTTTACCCCGTCGGTCGGGTGGGCACGACGCGGGCGCTGAAGCTGCCGGTGGTGTTTGCGGCCTTCGGCATCGCCCAGGAAAGTGGTTCCGACTATACCGGCCTCGACGTGCGCGGCCGGGCCGTGGTGGTGCTGGAAGGCGAACCGACCGACGCGCGCGGCACCTCGCGCCTGGGCACGGGCCGCAACCCGCGCGCCCTGGACGTGAACGGCAAAATTGCCACCGCCGCCCAGCAAGGCGCGGCGGCGGTCATCATCATCAGCAACCGCACCCCGGAGGCGTTTGAGGCCTGGATGACGCAACGCGCTACCCGCCTCAGGGAGTCAAAGCTGCTGTTGCCGGACCCGGCCACCGATGCCGCGCCCGCCGTGCCGGCCGTGCTGGTGGGGCCGGCGCAGGGCGCGGTGCTGCTGGGCACCACCGTGAGCGCGCTGACGCAGTACCGGCAGGCCGTGGCGCGCGAAGGCTTTCCGCTGGCGGCGAAGGAGTTCGATACGAAGCAGAAAATCCGGCTGCGCTTGCGCCTCGATACGGCGAGTGTGGGCACCGAAAACGTGCTGGGCTACGTGGAAGGCAGCGACAAGCGGGACGAGGTGGTAGTGCTGTCGGCCCATTACGACCATCTGGGCAAGCACGACGGGCAGGTTTTCAACGGTGCCGACGACGATGGTTCCGGCACCACGGCCGTGCTGGCAATGGCCGAGGCGTTCGCGCAGGCTAAGCGCGACGGGCACGGCCCGCGCCGTTCGCTGCTCTTTCTGGCCGTGACCGGCGAGGAAAAAGGCCTGCTGGGTTCCGAGTTCTACACCGACCACCCCGTGTTGCCGCTCGCCGCCACCGTGGCCGATCTGAACACGGATATGATCGGTCGGCAGGACGAGACGCACCCCGACCCAAACTACGTGTACCTGATCGGCGACGACAAGTTGGCCTCCGACCTGCACCGCATCAACGAAACCCGGAACCGCCGCTATACCCACCTGAAACTGGATTATACCTTCGACGACCCCGCCGACCCCAACCAGTTCTACTACCGCTCCGACCACTACAATTTCGCCCGCAAGGGCATTCCGGTGGCGTTTTATTTCAACGGCGTCCACGCTGATTATCACAAGGAAACCGACGAAGTCAGCAAAATCCTGTTTCCGGTGATGGCCCGCCGCACCCAGCTCGTGTTCCACACGGCCTGGGAGCTGGCGAATCGCGAAGAGCGGCTGAAAGTAGATTCCAACAAGAAGTAGCCGGATTTCCGGGGAAGCCGCCTTACGCTTCGCCTTCCCCAAATACCACGGCGTTATAGACTTCGGCCAGAGGGAGTTCGATGCCCAGCGCGGGCAGCGGTAAGCTGGCGGTGAGGTCGTGGTAGGGGCACAGTAGCCAGAAGTCGGCGCCCGGCTCGCGGGTTTAGAGGTCGGCCCCTACCTGCTGCGAATCGAGCAGCAGGTAGTAGCGCAGGCTGGCAATGGCCTGATATGCCCGGAATTTGCGGCCCCGGTCGTAGGCCGTAGTGGAATCGGAAAGCACTTCCACAATCAATACCGGATTCAGCAGCGAGGCGGGCTGCTGATCCGTTTTCAGTTGGCGTTCGCCGCAGACCACCGTTATGTCGGCGTAGAAGTAACGGCTTAGCGGCTCGACGTACAGCCGCAGGTCGGAGCCGAAGGGGCGGCACGGCTTGCCGCGCAACAGGACCAGCAGCGCGCCGAGCGTGTTGTCAGCAATGAGGTTATGCGATACGGAAGCCGCGGCCATTGCGGTGACCGTGCCGCCGCCGCGCGGAATTACCTCGCCGTCCAGATACTCCAGCTTCCAGTCCGAGGCCGCATCCAGCGCCAGATATTCGGCTTCGGAAACGCGATTGAAAGCCACCACGCGCGCTGACGTGGGCGGCACGGGCGGTGGCGTGGGCGGATACGGCAGATGCAGGGCGGCAGCCATCAGACGAAAAGCCGGGAAAAAGCGGCGGCCCGTAAAAATACGCCCCGTTGCCCGGCCTAGCTTTGTGGCGCCGGACGGTTTGTCGGCCCGTTTCCCTCTCTCGCTTTCCTGCCCGTGCCGACGCCAAACCCCGCGCATCCTCCGCTGGCCGATATTCGGCACCTGCTCGACGAACGCGAGTTTTTCAAGCTCAAAAACGCGCTGCGCTCGTTCCAGCCCTCGGAGCTGGCCGAGCTGATTGAGGCGGAAGACGAGAACCCCGGCCGGCAGACGGTCATCTTCCGGATGCTGCCGCTGCACCTGGCGGCGCAGACTTTCGAGCTGCTCGACCTGAGCGTGCAGCGCCATTTTCTGGAGACCCTTTCGAGCGAGAAAATCGCGGAGGTGCTCAACGAAATGGCCCCCGACGACCGCACCGAGCTGCTCGAATTCCTGCCCGACGACCTGGTGCGGGAGCTGATTCTGAACCTCTCGGAGCCGGAGCGCCGCGTGACGCTGGAACTGCTCGGTTACCCGGAATATTCCGTCGGCCGACTGATGACGCCCGACTACGTGGCCGTCCGGCAGGACTGGACCGTCGCCCACGTCCTGAACCACGTGCGCGAATACGGCCGCCGCGCCGAAACGCTGGGCGAGATTTACGTCACCGAGCGCGGCGTCCTGCTCGACGCCATCCGGATTCACGAGTTCCTGCTGGCCGCGCCCACCACGCGCGTCAGCGAGCTGATGGACCGCCGCTACGTCAGCCTGCAAGTGATGCAGGATCAGGAAGAAGCCCTCCAGCTCTTCGAAAAACACGACCGCGTGGCGCTGCCCGTAGTGAATGCCCACGGGGTGCTGTTCGGCATCGTGACGGTGGACGATATGCTCGACGTGCGGGCCGAGGAAGACACCGAGGACATCCAGAAACTCGGCGGCTCGCAGGCCCTGGAAGAGCCGTACCTCGACGTGCCGCTTATGACGATGGTGCGCAAGCGCGGTGGCTGGCTGGTGGTACTGTTTCTGGGCGAACTGCTGACCGCCACTGCGATGGGCTACTTCGAAGGCGAAATTGCGAAGGCCGTGGTGCTGGCCACGTTCATTCCGCTCATCATCAGTTCCGGCGGCAACGCCGGTTCGCAGGCCACGTCGCTCATCATTCGGGGGATGAGCTTGGGCGAATTTTCGCCCAGTGACTGGTGGCTCGTGCTGCGGCGTGAAATCGCTTCCGGCCTGCTATTGGGGCTGATGCTGGCCGTGGCGGGCTTTCTCCGGATCGGCATCTGGGAGATGGTCGCGCCCGCCACTTACGGCCCGCACTGGGCGCTGATCGGCTTCGCCGTAGGCTTTTCGGTGCTGGGCATCGTGCTATGGGGCACGCTGGCCGGTTCGATGCTGCCGCTACTGCTCCGAAAGCTCGGCCTCGACCCCGCCACGGCCTCCGCGCCGTTCGTGGCCACGCTGGTGGACGTGACGGGGCTGGTCATCTACTTCTCGTTCGCGCTGCTGTTCCTGAAGGGGACGCTGCTTTAGCGTAGTTTTTGGTTTTTGGTTTATCGTTTTTAGATCAACTAAAAACCAAAAACTAAAAACCGAAAACTCCTACCGCGGCTTCGGCGGCGCCACCCGCGTGGCCCGGCGCGCGGCGCAGGCCGTGAACAGCCCGATGACGCGGTTGCCGCGCACATTGGTTGGGGCATTGGCGGGCGGCGAGTCGAAGGGCGTGCCGGTGTTCAGTTGGGCGTTCGTGAGGCCGATGTAGAAGTCGTAGGCAGCTTTGTCGATCGACCGCAGTTCCACCGTCACGGTATCGCGCGGGTTGATATTGTAGCCGATTTCCGGGTCGCCGTAGTTGCCGTCGTACAGCTCGTCGTCGATCACGGCCACTTCGCTGCGGTTGCGCCAGCGGCGGTTCTGGTAAATCAGGAAGCGATAATAATCGCCGCGCCCGGCCGCTTCGCGGAAGTAGGCCGTGGTGTAGTAGCCAGAGTCGGAGACGGCATCCGTTTGCGGCGTTTTATACTTGAAGGAAAGTGAGTCCAGCGGCAAAATGCGCTTGATTTCGCTCTCGGCCGTGTATTCCTGGCCCTCACGCACGATACGCAGACGGTAGTGGTGCCCGATCTGCCCCTGCGGAAAGCGCGGCGTGGTGAGGTACAGCCCGGCGGTGGCGGTGCTGGCCCGGAGCGTATCCGTGACGCCGGCTTCCACGTCGGTAATCGTCACGAGGCCAGCCGTAGCACTCGGCACCCGGCCCTGGTCAAGATAGCCTTTCGTGGACGTCAGGCGCACGGTGTAAGGGCCGGGTTGGTCGGTGACGAGGCCCTCCACGACGAGCTTTTCGTCCGTGGAATTGAGCTTATAGTCGATCACTTCCTCGCAGGAAGTCAGCAGTGCGGCGGCGAGCAGCAGGCCATTCAGTTGAAGCGATTTCATTGGGCGAATGAGGAATGAGGAATGAGGAATGAGGAATGAGGAATGAGGAATGAGGCAGGTGGGATCAAGATTATTCATTATTAATTCATAATTCCTTATTCCTCATTAAAAAGTAAAGTTGTAGGTGATGGAAGGCAGGATGCCGAAGAGGTAGGTTTTCACGGCCTCGGTTTGGCCGGGACTATCCTTTTTCTCGCGGAAAGCGATGCTGAAGGCGTTGTGGCGATTGTAAGCGTTGTACACGCTCAGGGTCCAGGAGCCTTGCCAGGCCCGGGGTTGGCCGTTGGGCTTCAGGCTGGGCTTATTGTCGAGCGTGGCCGCCAGGTCGAGGCGGTGGTAGTCGGGCAGGCGGTAGCCGTTACGGTTGGAATAGAGCGGAAACGTGACGCCTTCGTACTCGAACTTGCCCACCGGCATCGTCACGGCGCCGCCGGTCACGTAGGTCCAGGTGCCGCCCAGGTTCAGGCGCGGCGAAACCTGGTAGCTCGTCACGAGGGCCACATTGTGGCGGCGGTCGTAGCGCACGGGGTACCATTCGCCGCCGTTGATGCCCGCCACCTGTCGCTCGGTTTTCGAGAGCGTATAGCTCAACCAGCCCGTGGCGCGGCCTTTCTGCTTCCGGATCAGAAATTCGGCGCCGTAGGAACGACCCGTGCCGCTGAGGATGACGCGCTCCACGCGGTCATTGAGCAGCACCTGCGCGTTGTCCTTGTAGTCGAGCTGGCCCTGCATCCACTTGTAATAAACTTCCACGGAAGCCTCGAAGGTGTTGTCGCGGAAGTTGCGGAAGTAGCCGGTACTGATCTGGTCGGCAATCTGCGGCTTGAGGCTGGCCGTGGCGGGCGTCCAGACGTCGAAGGGCAACGACGCCGTGGTGTTCGACAACAGGTGCAAATACTGCCGGGTCCGATTATAAGAGGCTTTCAGCGAGGACGTTTCCGTCAGCGAATACGTGCTGGCCAGGCGCGGTTCGAAGCCGCCGTAGTACTTGATAATCTCGCCGGTTTTGTACGTCACCGTGTCGGAAGGCGTGTCGGCGGCGGCGTTGGCATAACGATAAACCTTGCCGGGACCGATGTTGGCGTAGGCCGAGTAGCGCAGGCCGTAAGCCAGCGTCAGGCGCGGCGAGATTTGCTGCTGATTGGCCGCGTACACGGCGGCCTCAGCGGCATCCGTCGATTTGATCTGGATCCGGTTGATGTACGAGTCCGGCCCTGGCACGATATCGCCGGGCTGAAAGCGGTGCAGCGTCCCGATAGCGCCGAATTTCAGCGTGTTGTTGGGATTGAGGTAGTACGTGAAGTCCTGCTTGACGGAAAGGTCGCGGATGCGCGAGGTCCACTTGAATTCCGAGGCTCTTTCCGTCGAACCCAGCGCGTAGTTGAAGTCCGAGAAGATAGCCGTCGTGTTCGAGAAGAGGCGGTCCGAGAAGAGGTGGTTCCAGCGCACGGTGCCGGTGGCGTTGCCCCAGTCGAAGCCAAAGTTGCCGTTGCCGTTCACGTCGCGCCCAAAATAGCCGGACACGAAAAGCTGGTCGCGGTCCGAGAGGCGGTAGTTGCCCTTCAGGTTCAGGTCGTAGAAATAGAGCTTGGTGTCGCGGATATTCTTGTCCGACGCCAGTTTGAAGAACACGTCGGCGTAGGTTCGGCGGCCGGCAATCATCCAGGAGCCGGGCGCCGGCACGGCGTGGCCCGCCGAATCGACCGGCCCGCGCCGGCCCAGCGGCCCCTCCAGCGTCAGCCGGCTCGATACCGAGCCGATGCCGCCCGCGCCGCTCACCCGGCGGGCGTTGCCTTCGCGCATCCGGATGTCGAGGACGCTGCTCAGGCGCCCGCCGTACTCGGCGCCGATGCCGCCCTTGATGAGCTGCACATCCTTGATCGCGTCGGCATTAAAGACGGAAAAGAAGCCCAGCAGATGCGAGGCGTTATAGACAGTGGCTTCGTCGAGCAGAATCAGGTTCTGGTCCACGCCGCCGCCGCGCACGTAAAAACCGCCCGTACCCTCGCCGGCTGTCTGCACACCCGGCATCAGCTGAATGGCGCGCACCAGATCGACTTCGCCCAGCAGGGCCGGAATTTTCTTCAACTCGGCCACTTTCAGTTGCATCGTGCCCATTTCCGTGGAGCGCACGTTGCGGTCCTCGCGCTCCGAGCTGACGGTCACTTCCTGCAACTGCGTAGCGGCGTTGCCGGCCAGCGTCATATTGAGCGTCTGGTTCACGCCCGCCACCAGCGTTACGGTGCGCTCCTGGCGCGTAAACCCCAGGTTTTGAATGATGAGTGTGTAGGTGCCCGGCGGCAGCGAGAGCGAGTAGAAGCCGTACTCGTTCGTCACGGTGCCCACGCCGGGCTTTTCCCGCACGCCCACCGACGCGCCGATCAGCGTTTCGTTCGTGGCGGCGTCGCGCAGGTAGCCACGTACCGTGACAGTAGCTGCCGGCGGCGCCACGGCCGGTGCGGCCGGTTGGGCCAGGGTGAGCAAAGGCATCGCCGTGAGCAGTAACAGCAGCGCAGCGAGGAGCAACAAGTGGGATGAGTCGGAAAACCAAAGACGTTTCATCAGAAAACGGGGGTTAACAAGGGGTGGGTAGGGCCCGGAGCGGGCGGCGGCGGGCGACGTTGCCCGATCGGTTGCTTCTCTGGAGCCGGTGCGGGCCGCTGACCCCTATGCTGCCGCTAAAAAAAAAGTCCGGCGGCTGCCGAAACGCCGTACTTTTGACTGATGACGGCGCCTTTTTCGGCGCCGCGCCGGTCGTTTTTTCCTGATCCGTATGCGTCGCGTCCTTCTCCTGACCACCCTGGCCTTGCTGGGCGCCGCGCCGCTGGTGCGTGCGCAGGCCCCGATCACCATCACGCAGGCCGATATGCCGCAGCCGCGCGACACGCTGCGCGTCAGCCAGGGCGTGGCCGACTCGCTGCTGAACTTCCGGCAGACTGGCCCGAACCAGACCTGGAACTTTGCTAACCTGATCCCGCTGCGCCAGCGCGTCGAGACTTTCGTGGACCCCACCAGCCTGGGCGGGTTCGTCTCGCTCACGTTCGGGGCGTTGGGCGGCGCTAACCGCGCATCGGTGGCCACGCCCACGCAGCTGCCGATTGACTCGTTGCCCGGCGGCGGCGGGCTCCAACTCGGCGATATCAATGCCTTTTTCCGGCGCAACACCGGCGATTACCGCCAGGTGGGTTACAGCGCGACGCTCAACGGGTTGTCCATTCCGTTCACGTTTCAGTCGGCCCAGCAGCAGGATATCGTTTACCGTTTCCCGCTGACCTTCAACGCCGCCGACTCGTCACGCTCCTATTTCGAGGCCAACGTACCCGGCACGGTCTTCCTGGCTCAGGAGCAGAACCGCGTGAACCGCTGCGACGGCTGGGGCACCCTCACCACGCCGTTCGGCACGTTTTCAACGATCCGCCTGCGCACCCGGCTCGACACCTACGATTCGCTCGTGGTGAACGGCCAGGCGCCGTTTGCCATCCAGATTCCGCCGCGCTACGAGTACAAGTGGCTCGCCAACGGCCAGCATATTCCGCTGCTCACCATCAGCACCATCCTGACGGGCGGGCGCGAGTTGGTTACGAGCGTCGTCTGGCGCGATATCTACCGCCGCATTGTGCTGCCCACGGGCCTGCCGGCTGCCCCTGCCGCCCTGGCCAACCTGACCTTGGCGCCCAATCCGCTGTCCGCCAATGAGGGCCTGACGCTGCGCGGGCTGCCCACCGGGGCGGTTACCGTCGAAATATTCGATGCCCTGGGGCGCCATTGGCTGACTTACCCCGCCACTGGCCCCACTACTACCCTGCCCGCCGCAGCATTACCCACGGCCCCGGGACTCCTGCTGGTACGGGTCCGGAGCGCGGCCGGCGTTAGCCGCCCCCAGCGCCTGGTGCGTATGACCGGGCAATAAGGGTAAAGTAGGGCCCCTGAACGGACGGGCGATCTGAGTTTTTTTGTTTCTGCCGATGCTTTTTACTTCCCCCTTTTCCGCTACCGCCGCCTGCCGCCGGGCGCCCATCCCATTCGAGAACGACGGCGGCGCCCTCGATTCCATTCCGGAAGACCGGGCGTTCGACCGCCGGCTGTCCCAATTCGACGTGCTGCTGAGCGATATTCGGCACCCGCCGGTCATCGAGTCCGTCGATGCCGCGGCTTACAGCGGACAGGCCGGGCAGTTGATCAGCATCATCGCCCGCGACGACTTCGCCGTCGCCCACGTCGAGGTGCGGATCGAGCGGCCCGATGGTTCGCCGGTGGAAGTCGGGGCCGCCGTGGCGCAGCCTACCTCGCTGCGCTGGCTCTACTACACCCAGCTTTCCAACCCAGGCTACGCCGACCACGTGCTGCACGTGCTGGTTAGCGACCGCCCCGGCAACGTCACCGAAGCCGTGCAGGTGCTGACCTGAAGCGCGCGGCGCCCACCCGCTAAACCAAACGCGGGCGGTTACCCGTAAGCCGCTCAGGCGTCAGGCCCCGGCAGTGCCTCGGCGCTGCCGGGGCCTGACGCGGCATCTTTTTTTCTCATTTTCCGATGGCCCGCATCCCTTTCGCCCAACTGATTCGCCCCGCCGATGGTCTGCCCGTGCTGGTCGATTTTTACGCCGACTGGTGCGGCCCCTGCCGCGCAATGGCGCCGGTGCTGCAAACGGTGGCCCGAACCCACGCCGGCCGGTTGCGGGTGGTGAAGCTGGACGTGGATAAAAACCCGGCCGCCGCCCAGCAACACCGGGTGCAAAGCATCCCCACGGTGGTCCTGTTCAAAGGGGGGCAGCCGGTCTGGCGGCAAAGCGGCGCCGTGACCGCCGAAGCGCTGGCGCGGGCGCTGGCGGCGCATCTGTAGACCCCGTCGGCCCAGCCGCCCGCCCTGCGGCGCTACTTGCGGGCAAACGACCGGGCGTCAGCCTCGCTGATTTCGTCGCCGCCCATAATGACCAGGCGCTCGGTCACGTTGCGCAACTCGCGGATATTGCCGCGCCAGTCGAGGCCTTTGAGGTAATTCAGGGCGCCTGCCGCGATGCGTTTGGGTTTGGTGCCGTACTCGCCGGCAATGTCGGCCAGGAATTTTTCGACCAGCGCCGGAATGTCGTCCCGGCGGTCGTTAAGGGCGGGCACGTGAATCAGGATCACCCCCAGCCGGTGGTACAGGTCTTCGCGGAACGTGTGCTTTTCGACCTCCTGCAACAGGTCTTTATTCGTGGCGGCCACCACCCGCACATCCACACTGATTTCCTTCTCGCCGCCGACGCGGGTGATCTTGTGTTCCTGCAAGGCCCGCAGCACTTTTGCCTGGGCTGAAAGGCTCATATCGCCGATCTCGTCCAGGAAAAGCGTGCCGCCCGTGGCCTGCTCGAACTTGCCGATGCGCTGCTTGACGGCACTCGTGAATGAGCCTTTTTCGTGGCCGAACAGCTCGCTTTCAATAAGTTCTGACGGAATGGCCGCGCAGTTCACTTCCACCAGCGGGCCGTCGGCGCGGTTCGATTTCTCGTGAATCAGCCTCGCCACCATCTCCTTGCCGGCGCCGTTGGGGCCGGTTACCAGCACCCGGGCATCAGTAGGCGCCACTTTGTCGATGGCCTTTCGCACGGCTTCCAGCCCGGCCGAAGCGCCGATCATCTCGAATTTCTTCGAAATTTTCCGCTTCAGCGTCTTGGTCTCCACGACCAGCTTCTGTCGGTCGAGGGCATTGCGGACCGTGACGAGCAGCCGGTTCAGGTCGGGTGGCTTTTGCAGGAAGTCGAAGGCGCCTTTACGGGTGGCATCCACGGCCGTATCGATGGTGCCGTGGGCCGAAAGCATAATGAACGGCACGTCCGGCGCCAGAATGGCGGCTCGTTCCAGCACTTCCAGGCCGTCGAGCTTGGGCATTTTGATATCGCACAGCACGGCGTCGTACTTGGCGTTCTGCAAGGCTTTGAGGCCGGCTTCGCCGTCTTCGGCTTCGTCCACGTCGTAGCTTTCGTAGGCGAGGATGTCGCGCAGGGCCGCGCGAATGGCGCGTTCGTCGTCGATGATAAGAATGCGGGGCATTTTGGTAGGTAGTGAGGTGGTTGGGGTGGTGCGGGGGTGGGGGTGGTGTAGGGAGTATAAAAAACCTAAACACCACCACACCCCCCC
>JANPLI010000094.1:0-44011 GCA_031426455.1 Hymenobacteraceae bacterium
TGCGGCAGCACGACGGCCATCGAGATCGCCCGGAACTTGTTATAGCCGGGCAGATAGTCGAAAAGGAAGTAGTTGAGGCTCTCGAAGTTCTTGCCCCAGGCCAGCACCAGCCCCAGCAGGACCGTCGCCAACAGCCACCAGCGCAGACGGCGCTCCACGGTCAGCAGACCCAGCACGAACAGAAAGAAGGTGACGGCGCCGAGGTAGATCGGGCCATCGATGGACCCGGAATCGCCCCAGTACACCGGCATCTGGGTCAGGTATTGGGCCACCTGCTCGTCGGGAGCGCCCATATCGTGCAGGGCCGTGGCCGTGGCCGAGCGCGGCCCAAGGGTACGCCGGTTACTACCACCGAAATAGTCGGGCACCAGCAGCGTGACCGATTCCGCGATGCCCTGCGAGTACTGGAAGGCGTAGTCGCGGTCCAGGCCCCCGCTCTGCGGCTTGGGCGCCGCGGCTCCGGGCACGGCAGTGGTCAGTTCGCTTTTGCCCCGGATGGAATACTTCGTGTAAGCCGTCGTGGTGTAGAGGCGCCCGAAGCTCACGCCCACGGCCAGCACGGCGCCCACGGCCAACACCGCCGCGGTACCCAGGAAATTGGCCAGTCGCTTTTCGCGCACGGCGCCCACCAGTTCCAGCGCCGCATAAATCAGCAGCATCAGGCCCAGGTAATAGGTGATCTGCGGATGGTTCGAGCGCACGTTCATCGTCAGGCCCAGCGTGAAAAGCGCGCCGCCGAGCCAGCGATTGCGCCGAAACGCCACCAGCACCCCACCAATGACGAGCGGCGCGTAGGCGATGGCCATCGACTTGGTATTGTGGCCGGCCTCCAGAATCAGCATATTATACGTCGCGAAGCCCGTCATCACGGCGCCGGCCAGGGCCAGCGCCGGCCCCGCGCCAATAGCGGCGAACAGCACATAGGCGCAGAGCAGCATCAGGAAGAAGTTCGAGGCCACCGTCGGCAGCCCCACCGTGAAGAGCTTGCTCAGGTACTGCGACCAATCGCCGGGGTACTGCGCCTGAATCAGGTACGTCGGCATTCCGCTGAACATCGAGTTCGTCCAGAGCGTCTGCTCGCCGGTGGCGGCGCGGTACGTTTCGATCTCGTGGGCGCCGCCCTTGAACTGCAGCACGTCGCTCTGCACCAGGGTCTGACCGTCGAAGAAAATGGGCGAAAAATAGACGACCGTCAGCAGCAGACAGACGACCACGGCCAGCAGGTGCGGCAGCACGTCGCGGCGGAAGGCAAACGGCGCGACGGGCACCGCCGGGGGCGAAGGAAGGGTTGGCATACGGGCGCAAAGGTCGCAAAAAAGCCCGCCTCCGGGTGGAAGGCGGGCGGATCAGTCGGCGACTATTGCGCAGCCAACGCGACGGTGCGCGTTACCGCACTTCCTCAAACTCGACGTACTCGCCGCCCCGATACCCTTTCGGGTTCGGCTTGCGCTCCTTTGGCGGCGGGGCATAGGCGATCTGAACCTCGCCGGGGCGCCCCGTCGCGCGCTCGCGGCGGGCCTCGCTGGCCGGACGCGGACCGCTGGCATTTCCGCCGAAGCCCCCGCTCCCACCCGGCGCGCCACCCCGAAACTGCTCCTTGATCAGCCGCCCCAGAAAAAAGCGTAGCAGCCACGGCACCAGGGTGCGCAGCACAAACGAGACGAGCAGTACAATCAGCAGAAACTTGACCATCGCGGGGAGAGTCGGAGAAAGCGGGGCGAAATTGTTGGAAGTGGCTGCGGTAGTCGGCAGCGTGTACGGAAGAACGACAAAGGTCGGGCAGGGGTGCCGATGCGGCTGAACGACGCGGGCGCCGGGAGCCTGCCTGTCTGCTGCCTGCCGCCCCCGTCCTACTACAAAGCGGGCACCCCATTGTTGGGGTGCCCGCTTCGGAGCTTCGCGTCAGCAAGCGGCAAACTGGTTTACCGCAGCGCCTGAGCCAGGTCTTCGATTAGGTCGTCCGCGTCTTCCACGCCCACGCTGAGGCGGATCAGCGCGTCGGAGAGGCCAGCAGCGCGGCGCTCGTCGGCCGGGATCGAGGCGTGCGTCATCGTGGCGGGGTGGCCGCAGAGGCTTTCCACGCCGCCCAGGCTTTCGGCCAGGGCAAAGAGCTTGAATTTTTCGAGCACCGCGATGGCGTCCTCTTTGCGGTCGCCGCGCAGCACGAACGAGAGCATCCCGCCGAAATCGCGCATCTGGCGGGCGGCCACTTCGTGGTTAGGGTGGTCCGGGAAGCCTGGCCAGTACACCTTTTCCACGCGGGTATGGGCTTTCAGATACTCGGCCACGCGGCGGGCGTTCTGGCAGTGGCGCTCCATCCGAAGGTGCAGCGTTTTGAGGCCGCGCAGCACCAGGAAGCAGTCCTGCGGGCCGGGGGTGCCGCCGGACGCGTTTTGCAGAAACGCCAGGCGGTCGGCGAGGGCTTCGTCGCGCAGCACCAGCGCGCCCATCACCGTGTCGGAGTGCCCGCCCATATACTTGGTGAGCGAATAGGAGACGATATCGGCGCCCAGGTCCAGGGGCAGCTGTAAGTAGGGCGTGGCGAAGGTGTTGTCCACGGCCAGCAACGCGCCGTGCTGCTTACACAGGGCGGCCACGGCGGCGATATCGATGACGTTGAGCAGCGGGTTGGTAGGCGTTTCCACCCACACCAGTTTCGTCTTGTCGGTGAAGTGCTGGGCCAGCGCCTCGGCGTCGCCCATCGGCACGAACTTGAACTTGATGCCGTAGGGCGCGAATACCTTCGTGAAGAGGCGGTAGGAGCCGCCGTAAAGGTCGTTGGTGGAAATCACCTCATCGCCGGGCAGCAGCAGCTTGCAGATGGCGTCGATACCGGCCATTCCGGAGGCGAAGCACAGTCCCCGGGTGCCATTGTCGAGCGCCGCGAGCGCGTCCTGGAGTTGGGTGCGGGTGGGGTTGTGGGTGCGCGAGTACTCGTAGCCCCGGTGGTCGCCGGGCGAGCGCTGCACGTAGGTCGAGGTCTGGTAGATGGGCGTCATGATGGCGCCCGTCGTGGGGTCCGGGTGAACGCCCGCGTGGATGGCCTTGGTGGCGAATTTCATTGATGGAAAGGTGCGGTGAATCGGCGCCACGAAGGTACGGCCCGCCCCGGCCGGCCACCACCACCACTACCACCACCACCACCACCCACTTCCCCAACCCCTACCCCACCCTTCCCGTATGAGGCGCCACGCGGCCGCTGCGCTGCACAACTCCGGTTTTTCCCCATCTCCCCCATTTTCCATTTCCGATGAAGAAGCGTATGAACCTGCCCGCCGCGCTGCTGAGCGCCCTGTTGCTGACCGCCGCCGCCGCTCCGACCACTGCCACCGCCCAGGCCATGGGCAAGGGCGTGATGGTGGGCGGCGCGATGATGACCCCTGATAAGGATATCATCGATAACGCCGTCAATTCCAAGGACCACACCACGCTCGTGGCCGCCGTAAAAGCTGCCGGGTTAGTCGAAACCCTCAAAGGTGCGGGCCCCTTCACGGTGTTCGCGCCCACTAATGAAGCGTTCCAGCGGCTGCCAGCCGGCACCCTCGACAAACTCCTGACGGCCGAGCAGAAGCCTACGCTCACCAAAATCCTGACCTACCACGTGATACCGGGGGCGCTCAAAGCCGACGCCCTCCAGGACGGCCAGGTGCTGACCACCGTGCAGGGCAGCACCCTGCGCGTACTGAAAGCCAACGGCAAAGTGATGCTCCGCGACGATGCCGGCCACACGGCCATCGTCACGACGCCGGACGTGGTGTCGAAGAACGGCGTCACGCACGTCATCAACGTGGTGCTGATGCCGACGCTGTAACGCGGCCATTTTAGCGTCAAATGCCCGGCGCCCCGCCCGACCTTGCGGTCGGGCGGGGCGTTTGCTTGGCCACCCGGTTTGCTTACCCGACCTTCGCGGCTCCGAACCCGCCGATGGCCTTCCCCCAGATTCCCGCTGCCCGTGCCCGCGCCGAAATCGTCGTTTCCCGCTCGCGCTTCATCGCCACAGCCGCGCCGGCCGACAGCGTGGCGGCGGCGCGGGCACTGATTGCGGCAATGCGCGCCGAAATGCCCGACGCCAACCACCACGTTTACGCTTACGTCATCGGCCACGGCGCCACCACTACGCTGGGCCAGAGCGACGACGGCGAGCCGGCCGGCACCTCTGGTCGCCCCACGCTGGCCGTACTGCGCGGCTCCGGCATCGGCGACGCCGTATTAGTGATCACCCGCTACTTCGGCGGCACCAAGCTGGGCACCGGCGGCCTGGTGAAAGCCTACGGCGACGCCGCCAAGGCCGTGCTGGCCGTGCTGCCCCGCGCCGAAAAAATCACCCTTCAAAAGCTGACGATTACGCTCCCCTACCCGGCTTATGAGTCGGTTCGGCGGCTGCTCGGCGCGCACGGGGGCACTGCGGAAACGGAGGAATTTGGGGAGGAAGTTACCCTGCGCCTACTCCTGCCCGAAGCGCAGGTAGCAGCGTTCACGCAGGCGCTGGCGGATGCTTCGGCGGGCGCGGCGCGGGTGGAAAAGGGAGCCTAGAGCTTACTGCCCGCTCGTATCCTGAAACCCGGCAAACACCTGACTCAGTAAGCTTTGCCCGGCCACAAGGTCGCCGCCCATTGCCAGTATCAACGGCGCATCCACGCCTTTCTCTATCTGTTGACGGAGCAAGTTTCTGACCCGCTCCCGCAGCCCCACCTCGTGCAACAGCCATCCCAGCTGCCGACCCAGAATACGGGCGGCAACCCGGCGATTACTGGCCTGTACTTCCGTCGATGCCGTGGCCAGAAGCTCCAACAGGTCGGCGTTTGATGCAGCGAACAGCGTAGCGTCTTCGAGCAAATCGAAGTAGTAATCCAGCAGAAGCCGCAGGTCGGTGGCATCCTTGCCGCGGCGCTCTGGTCGGTCTTGCCACGCGATCAGCTTTAGCAGTACGATCCCGGCGACAGAAGCCACTCGCCACTGATCGCCTGCTTCACCAGCCTCAACGATCTGCGCTGCCGTAGCCATTTCGTTAAATCCTGCCACCGAAATCGCTTCCATTCCCATCCCGTCGAGTCGTACCTGCCAGCGTTCATCGGCGATGGCCCCGAATGGCATCAGGTCCACTACGAGGCTCGTTTCCTGATGACGCAACGCGAAAACACTGGTCGATAGCTCAACAAATCGGTCGTGTGCCAGTAGGAGGTCGCGGAGCTGGCGGTAGTGATCCGCATCAGCAACGGCCAACGCCAGATCAAGGTCTGCCGTCATCCGCCGGGGGCTGACACCATTGCTGGTCAGCCAGATATCGCGCGCTATGGCGCCAACCACGTAAAAATCAATGCCCACCTGCCGACAGGCGATGCCTAACTCGGCCATCACCTGTATGACGCTGGGCGGACGCAATAGCTCAGGCCGGATTTTCCAGATATTTTGCATACAACAGCGTGGCCATCTCCCGGTTACGAGCATCCTGCGACAACCACAGGTCCGCGTAAGCCAGCAGTGGATGGACTACGGGTGGACCATTACCCGTTGGGAAAGCCGGCGCGGGTATCAACTCTTCTATAATCTCCAGTTCCCCCTCCGTATCTGGTCGTAACCGCCACAGCAGAATGAGGCCTGCGGCGTTTCCGCCAGCGTAAAGCGTCAAGCGCTCGGGTAGTAAATGGCCGTTCAACAGCAAGGCTGCCGCTGGCTCACCACTCCAAGCGGCCTGCGCCGGTAGCAGGAGTTCGGTCCACGGCGGGTGGGTGGGCAAACGGTAACGGCCTTTGACTAACCGTGGTCGGAGCCGATCACCATACGCCCCTACCCAGAGCCGAATCAACTCTTGGCGGGGCAGGCGCCAATGCCGCACCGGCTTGCGCAGCGTTCCGGTGATCTGCAATAATCCCTGCCGCTTCCACTCCACAAAAACCTGCGTAATCGTCCCAGGGGTCAGTCCGGTGCGGGTCACCATCTGGCGATAGGGTGCGGCGAGCAGGGCCGGTTCCGCCAGCAAGGCAAAAAGCAGCCGAATAGCGCCTGGCCGGGCAACGGCGGTTGAAAGCGCGGGGCTCCTCTTTTGGCCGGTGGTTCCCGGGGCAGGCTGCTTGGTTGGCCCTACCGTATGCCATCGGTAGTCAGCCGCCAGGCTAGGGGTTGAGGAGGTGAAATATCCATTTCCCAACTGCCCGACGTTATCAGCGACCACGCGCTTCTGACCCGTCACCCACACAAAGAAAGCAAGATCCAGATGAGCCAAATAGGCGTTACCGCTGGTGTCCAGAAAACCAACGCCTGCCGACCGCAACCGCTGCGCCTGCGTCGGCGTCACGTGCGGCAATACCAGTACGTGTTGCGTCACGCCAGACCCGCTTTCGCTGATTTGGTCTTCCAGATGGAGCCGGCATTCGTAACCAAAACTGATCCCAGTACCCGCAATGGTGATTCGCGGTGGCGCTGACTCGGCATCAACTTCCAGCAAAAGGCCCGTTTGTGCCGTAAATGCACGTTGCGCCTCAAGTATCAATTGACTGGCTGTCATCGTTTGTTTGCCAAAGTTGGTTTGTTTAGAAAAGCTAAACAAACCAAAGGTAGTAAACAAACTTGGCAAAAAATCGTCCCGGTGTTCCAGACAGACCGCTAATTCAGTACGCACCGCAGCCGCGCCTCCAGCCCATCCACCTTCTCCATCTGCGCTTCCCAGGCGGCGTTCTGCTGGTCGAGTTGCTTTTTGAGCAGCTCAAATTTGAGCGTGACGTCCTTGAGCTGGGCGGCGTTGTTGGGATATGCGGGTCGGCCGTATTCACGCGGGCGCTGGCGGATGCTTTGGCGGGGCAGGCCAACTGACAACTCGCTCAGGACCAAAGCCTGACGCCATAGGCAGCAAAATGCTCATCCACACTAACCAACGTATAGTCGTGCGTCAGCGCCTGCGCAATCAGCAGGCGATCAAACGGATCCTTATGGTGGAAAGGCAGTTCTGCTACTCGCAACGTATGTTCGGCCAGCAACGGCACTTCCTGAAAGCCAAAGGCCCGCACTTGCGCCATCGCTTCCGGCAGCGGAACCGGCAGCCGCAGCTTGCCGATGCTGACTTTGATGGCTATCTCCCACCAACTGACCACGCTCACCAAGGGAGGAGTATCCATTGACGCTCCACTGGAAAAAGGCATTCCAGGCCGATCTTCCAAGTGCCAGATCAGCGCGTGGGTGTCATAAATCAGCGGTCGTACCATATCAGCCTCTGACTTCACGGCATATAGTCTTTGAAATCATCGAGCGGGGCGTCAAAATCATCGGCCATCCAGACCTGACCTTTCCACGCACCGCGTCCATACGGCCCAATGCCATCGGTTGGCACCTGCATTTGCTTCACCGGGGCCACTTCTGCCCAGGACAGATTGCGCAGTAGCTCCTCGAAGAAGGTGGCGCGCTCATCGGGAACGGTGATGACGAACTGGCTCATAGCTTGAAGATGCGGAAATGGGGTGGAAAGGTTCGGTAAGTACCTGGTTAAAGCCGTTATTCCTTCCCTCAATCACCATAATCGCGGTTCTGCGTCTTGACTAAATAGCGCGGCAACCGCCGCCGCACCTTACCGGGCAGTTGGTGGATCGTATGGTACTGATAGAGCGTCAGGTAGCACTGGCGACGACTCCAAACGCCAGCGTGAATCACTCCCCACAGCGCCGTACCGGCGCTTAGAAACACCACCGGACCCGCCCAGCCTGGGTACTCACCATCGGTCGCGCTGACGGCTTGGCCGGGTCCGGCCTGATTTTGCGCTTCGGCGTTGGCCAGCGTTCGCGCCACCGCTCCGGCGCCTGAACCGAGACCCGCCGCGCCCTGCGCCAAGCGTTTGCCGAAATAGTGGCGCCGCAAGTAGATGTGAATGATGGCCGCAGCAGTATCATTGACGCCGTATTGGGTCACGAAATCGTCGTGTGAGAGCCGGTAATCGTCCGGTTCAGGCGCGGTTTTACTCGGCCACTTCGCTGCCGGATAGCCATTAAACGGCTTGAATGCCTGCCCCCGGACAGCGGTTACCATCAACAGTAGTGCACTGATTAACAGCAGGTTTTTTTTCATCGGGACGTAGTTTTCAATTCAACTGCACACTTACCGCAGCCGCGCCTCCAGCCCATCCACCTTCTCCATCTGCGCTTCCCAGGCGGCGTTCTGCTGGTCGAGCTGCTTTTTGACCAGCTCGAATTTGAGCGTGACATCCTTGAGCTGGGCGGCGTTGTTGTAGATCTGCGGGTCGGCCAGGAGCTTTTCGTACTGCGCCAGTTCCACTTCCAGCTTGCCCACGGCCGCTTCGGCTTCCTGCAACGCGCGGTTGGCTTTCTTCAACTCCTGCCCCAACAGATCCCGCTCACTGGCAGAGACCTGCACTTTCGGCTCCGGCCGGGGCGCGGCTTTGGCCACGGGAACCGCCACCGGCAGGTTGCCGGACTTCGCGCGCTCGTCCATCCACTGCTCCCACTCGGCGTAGGTGCCGGGGTATTCTTTGAGTTGGTAGTCCTCGATGTACCAGATTTTGGTGGCGACTTCAGTCACGAAATGCCGGTCGTGGCTGATGACGATGAACGTGCCCTCGTACTGCTGCAACGCCTGAATCAGGATGCCCACCGACTGCATATCGAGATGGTTCGTGGGCTCGTCCAACAGCAGAAAGTTGGCTTCCGAAATCAGCGTCTTGGCCAGCGCCACCCGGCTTTTCTCGCCACCGCTCAACACCTTGATCTTCTTGAAAACCGTCTCGCCGGTGAACAGGAAGTTGCCCAGGATTGAGCGCAGCTCCAGCTCGTTGCGGCCGGAGCCGGCCTGCGCCATTTCCTGGATGATCTCGTTATCGACGCTCAAGCTTTCGAGTTGGTGCTGGGCGTAGAACGACGTGATCACGTTGTGGCCCGGCTGACGGTTGCCCAACGTGGGTTCCTCGGTGCCGCCCACCAGGCGCATCAGCGTTGACTTGCCCTTGCCGTTGGCGCCGACGAACGCGATCTTATCGCCCCGCTCGACGTGGACGGTGGTGTCGCGGAAAATCAGCTTGTCGCCGTATTTTTTCGTCACGTGTTCCATCCGCAGGATGTGGCGGCCCGGCTGGGTGCCCACCTTGAAGCGGAAATTGACCTTCGCGGCTTCGGGCGCCACATCCTCGATGCGCTCCAGCTTTTCGAGCTGCTTGACGCGGCTCTGCGCCTGTTTCGCCTTGGTGGCCTGGGCTTTGAACCGCTCGATGAAGCGCTCCGTCTGCCGAATCTGGGCCTGCTGGTTTTCGTAGGCGCCCTTCTGAATCTCGTTGCGCTGGGCTTTTTCTTCGAGGTAGAACGTGTAGTTGCCGGCGTACACGTTGAGCTTGCCGCCGGCCACTTCCACGGTCATCGTGGTGGTGCGGTCGAGGAATTCGCGGTCGTGGGAGACGATGATCACCGCCGAATCATAGTTGCTCAGGTAGTTTTCGAGCCACTTGATCGACGGCAAATCCAGGTGGTTCGTCGGCTCGTCGAGCAGCAGCAGCGAGGGTTGCTGCAACAGGATTTTCGCCAGCATCACCCGCATCCGCCAGCCGCCGGAGAAGTTCTTGAGCGGGCGTTGCAGTTCGTCGGTGGTGAAGCCGAGGCCCTCCAGAATCTCTTCCGTGCGGGTCTGCATCGTGTAGCCGCCGAGGGCATCGAAGCGGTCCTGGAGCGAGGCGAGTTTTTCGACCTGCTCGTCCTGATAGTTCGTCTCCATCTCGTGGAGCACCTTATTGATCTTCTTTTCCAGGTCGAGCGCTTCCTCGAAGGCCTGCATCGCCACGTTCAGGATGGATTCGTGGGTGTCGTAGCTCAGCAAATCCTGGTTCAGGAAACCAAGGCTCACGTCCTTGGCCATCGACACGGACCCACCGTCGGCCTTGTACTCGCCGACCAGTATCCGAAGCAAGGTCGATTTGCCGGTACCGTTGAGGCCCACCAGGCCGATGCGGTCCTTGGGCTTGATGTGCAGGTTGGCGCCTTCGTACAGAAAACGGGCGCCGAAGTGAAAGTCGAGGTCGGAGATGGAAATCATTCGGCCGCAAAATTACGGCCGGGGCAGGAGGCAATCCGTCGCGCTCAGTCACTCACCTCAACAAGCGACACCTCGTCGATGTAGTAGTAACATCCTTCCGAAATCAAATTTGGCCGCTGATCAGCACTTGGATCAGCAGCCCCAACCAGCGGAATCGGGTTTTTCCGCACTGCTGCTTGCCAATCCTGCTTCGTGAAGCGTCGACGTGGCAAGCCGATGCTCAGAAATCCATACATTCGGTTGGCGGAGAAGGTGGTTTCCAGCTTTACCCAGCCATTTCGGTTAAAATCCGAGTTTATGGGAATAGCAAGGCCCAGAACCGCATCATCTGATCTGGCTGTTTTATAAAAAATCGGGTCTCTTACCTCTTCGTAGCCAAGGACTTGTCCTGGCCTACTCAGGCCCAAAACCACGTAAATGCTGTCGGCGTAAAATCCTGAGCGATCCGCCAGAGAAAGCCAAAACTGACCCGATACTTTTTTTTGAGGGTCAGTTTCCGCCTTAGCTTAGTATCCAGGCTCCCTGCTGTGAAATATGCTGTTCCCCCACGCACTGGAAGAACGCTGCTTTTGTCGGAAATAAACAGCATCACGCCTGCGTAGGAACTGTCAGAACGCGGGGCTGCCTGCCCAGCGTAGTTTTCTGGAACGCCACACCTGGGAAGACCTCCCTTAGCAGAAAACCGATGAGCCAATGGACCTTGGCTTGACCAGCCCCTTGCGCTCTCGATTCCGATTATTTCAGAGAACGCTGGATGACAGCCGACACATTCTTCAAACCCACCATTGCTGACCATTTCTTCGGATGCAGCCTGCCCGGACGCGGAGAAGCTCATCCACAGCATCAGTAAAGACACGAAAGAACCGATGCACTTGGACATAAGCTTAGTAGTCTGATGCAGAATGATTAGCCAAGTTAGACCACCTAGCGGCTTTATCGTCTGATTGGCGCCGGGGCGGCGGGGGTACCCACTACAACGGCAAAACATCACGTCGTTCGAGGTCACGCTGGTATCTTGTGCGCAATGAGGACCTACTTCCCGGTTGCGTACCGGCTCGACAAGCAGACGAAGTACCTGATCTGGTACGATGACGACGCCGACGGCGTGCTGACCGCAGACGGCGGGGTGCCCGTTTTCCGGACATTAATCCACCTACGCGCCTTCGCTACGGAACACGCGCTCAAGCTGCAGAAGGAGCGGCCGACGCATTATGACCTCGACGCGGTTGACCGGTGGCGGAAAGTGCGTGGCGGGAAAAAATCGCGGTACCTGAAGTGCAACCTTCTGCTCGACGCTTGGAACCTGTTCGGCGACATTTCCGCTTCAACCGGCCGCGCTTTTCCCGGCGCCGCATCGGAGGCGAATTTGCTGTATCAAAAGCTCTTTTATGGACTAAACCTCCCGAGCATTACCCCCGAAGGTCAGCACTACACGCCAGCGTTTTCCCGAGCCGAGTTGCAAGCGTTGCGTCATATCTGCCACCAGGGCCTGTTGCTGATCAGAACCGCCACACACATTGTCAGGCACCTTGCCGTCCCATAATTTTGTTAGCACCTCACTTAACCTCCTCATATAATGCTCACCGTCCGCGCCACTTTGAAGGATCAAAGAATTGAATTCGACCCGGAATTCACGCCGCCATCGGAGCGAGTGGCCGTGCTGGTGACCTTCGTGGAAGATGCGCCAACCTCACCAACTGAACCCGCGCCCACCGGCCTGCTCAGCGACCGTTTTCACTGGGATGAGGCCCTGGCCTTGACCAAAAACCTGGGCGGTAAGCCAGCCAGCCAGATCTGCATCGAGGATCGCGAAAACGACTGGCGATGAATGTTTTTCTGGATACCTCCGTCCTGCTCAAACTGTATTTGCACGAGTCGGACTCTTACCATTACCGCAGCCAGCTTAACCTGGCCGGCGGGGCGATTCATCTCTCCGTGCTTTCCCGGATAGAATTTGTATCGGCTGCCACCAAAAAGATCCGTACAGGCGCCGCGACGAACGCAGAGGTAGCGCATAGCCTCCGCTTGTTCGCACAGGATGTGGACACGTTTCGGTGGATCGGCCTGTCAGAAATCTTACTGGAGGACGCCGCGCGCTTGATAAACAAGTATGTAGCCCCTGGTCTGCGAACGTTGGATGCCATTCAACTCGCCGCCGCGCGGTCAGCTCAAAACGAAGTGGGGCTTTTCCTTACTGCTGATCAGCAGCTCGCCGCCATTTTCGAAGCCGAAGGACTGCCCACGCAGTAGCGCCCCCTACTCCCCCGGCTCGGTCTTTTTCTCGCTCATCTTCGTGGCCTTGTCTTCGCCCAAGCCGATGGTGTTCAGCACGCCGCTTACCAGGCCCTGCTTCCAGAGGCCGAAGACGGAAAACCGCCGCTCGCGCTTCGACTGAATGCGCCCCACCCGCAGAGGTTTGCCCGGCTTGTCTGAGTTGTCGTCGTGGATGATGAGCTTGTTGGCGACCTTCGAGACGGAAGCCGTCAGCAGGGTCTTTTCGACCTTTTTGTTCAACAGCCGGATGTGCAGGTTTTGGTAGGCGCCGCGCATCTCGCCCCGGATGCCGTCGCGGTCGCCGATCATAGTCACGGCGATGCGTTGCACGGTGCCGGTTTTGATGCTCACGAGCGCCACCGGCTCGATGGCCGGGTTGACGATTCGGAGCGGTGCCGGGCCAAACGTGCCGCGCAACTGGTGGCGCCCGCGCGGGTCGAGTACGTTGAACGTGCCCGTGGCCCGCACCCGGCAGGTGCCTTGCAGCAGGGCCGTGGCCTGGGCCGTCATCGGATGCGCGGCCGACATCCGGGCGGGGTCGTTGGTGGCGTTGGTCAAGGTGCCGCTCAGGGCCGTGATGCGCGAAACGGCCGCCTTATCGCTGGCCGGGCTGATGTACCAGAAATCCAGGGCGGCGTTGGTCACAATCAGGCGCCGCAGATCGACCCGAAACTTTAACTTACCGAGGCGTTCCGGCGTGATGACCGATTCCTGCGGATTGATCGGATACCGGCCGTCGCTGCGCAGGTGTAGCCGCAGGTTGGGTAGGGCCAGGGTATTCACCACCAGCCCGCGCCGATGGAGTAAAGCGCTGAAATCGAAGCCAGTGGCGCGCAGACGCGGGGCATCGGCCGTGATGTGCGAAACTTCGTGGCCCTTGCGGCGCGAGAGCTGCGTGAGGTCCATCGTGGGCGCCACGTGCAGGCCGTTCACGTCGAAAAGCCCCCCGCGCGAGTCGGCCCATACTCGGTCCCAGGCCACACGGTAAAACGGCACGTCCACGAGCAAGTGGCTGGCGCCGGTCTGTAGCGCCCACCGTTGGGCGTAGTAGGTGCGTGCGGGGTCAGCCCAGGCGGCGGAATCGAGCTTCAGGCCTTCCGCGTGCAGCCGCAACTGCTGAATGACCGGCACCCGCGAGACGCTGCGGATCCGCACCAGCCCGTCCGTCAGCAGGCCGTCGTTCAGCTCGAACTGCGTAAAAAACGGCCGCACCAGTTCGTGGATTAGCGGCGGCGGCGTGGTGGGCGCTTTCAGGTAGAAGAGCAGCCCGGCAATCCGCAGCGAATCGGCCCGAAAGCGGTGGCGCATCAGGCCGGCTGCGCGCAGGCCCGTCAGCCGGGCGCGGCCGACGCGCATCGTCAGGTACGCCGGGCCGGGCGGCCCGACGCGCGTCGGTTGCAGCCGAAGCGAGTCCAGCGTCAGCCAACCGGCGCGCGTATCGAAAGCGAACCGGTGGACATTGACGCGGTGATGGTCGAGGCGAGCCGTGGCGCCGCGCAGGTGCGTCTGCCAGGCGCGGGCATAAAACAGGCGCGTGGTGTCGGCCGCTCCGGCGGCGTTGAGCGCGAAGTCGCGCGCCGTCAGGTCGAGGCGCTGCACAGCGGCGCGCGCGGGGCGTTGGCGGGCGCCGGGCGCGGGGGCGACTAGCGCCGGGCGCGGGCCATACGTCAGCCGGGCGTCGCGCACCGTCAGTTGGTTCAGCGTCAGGCCCGGCACCCGCGCGGGCAGCCGCTGATGCCCCGGCAGCGGGTGCGCCGGGGCAGCGGGCAGCGAGTCGAGCCGCAATCGCAGGCCGCTGATGATCAATTTATTAAGGTGCTGCTCGCGCTTCCGGACCAGCGCCCATAAGTCGATACCGGTGAGCTGAAAAACCGGCAGGTCGAGCGCCAGGATGGGCAGCGAATCAGCCGCCGTGATGGCCCGCGCCGGCCGCAGACGCACGTCGCGCAGCGTGACGCTGCCCGCCACGAGGCGGGTGGTCAGGCCGCCCACGCGCAGCCGGTAAGCGCCGTGGGTTTGGGTGGAAACGGCCTGCTCCAACTGCCGCCGCAGCCACGGGTCGAGGGCGAAGGCGATCAGCAGCCCGCCGGTTAGCAGCAGCAGGGCGCCGGCCAGCCACCAAGGCCAGCGGCGCGAAGACAGCGTTTGGGTTTCAGCAGATGAGGAAAAAGCCACGGTTCCCCCATACTCCCAAGGGGGCGTCGGGGTTGGCGCGGGGGGCACGCCCTACACCAGCCCCAGCCGCGGATCGGGGCTGAGGAAGGCGTCCGCGAAATCGCCAGCTTCGACCTGAAAATGAGCGGCCATGGCCACCATGGCCGCGTTGTCGGTGCAGTATTCGAGGCGCGGCAGGTACACCGCTTCCCAGCCTTCTTTTTCGGCGGTGGCGCTGAGGGCCGCGCGTAGGCCCGAGTTGGCCGCCACGCCGCCCGCGATGGCCACGTGGCGCAGCCCGGTTTCGCGCACGGCTTTCGTCAGCTTCCGAATCAGCGCGTCCACCAAAGCCCGCTGAATGGCGGCGCACAGGGCCGGGCGGTTTTCGGTGATGAAGGACGGGTTCGCGGCCGTCGCTTTTTGCAAAAAGTACAGCACCTGGGTTTTCAGGCCCGAAAACGAGAACGCGTAGCCGTCCTGCTCACCGACGCGAAAGGGAAACGCCTTGGGGTCGAAGCCCACTGCTTCGGCCTGTCGCGCAAGTTTGTCCAGCTCCGGCCCACCGGGGTACGGCAGCCCCAGCAGCTTGGCGGTTTTGTCGAAGGCCTCGCCCACGGCATCGTCGTGGGTCTGGCCGAGCAGCTCGAACGTGGCGGGGTCGCGCACCACCACCAGTTGCGTGTGGCCGCCGCTGACGGTCAGGCACAGAAACGGAAACGGCGGGCGCGGCGCCTCAATGAAGTGAGCCAGAATATGGGCCCGCATATGGTTCACGCCCACCAGCGGAATCCGCAGCCCGGCGGCGTAGGCTTTGGCGAACGACGTGCCCACCAGCAGCGAGCCGAGCAAACCGGGGCCGCGCGTCACGGCCACGGCCGTCAGGTCCTGAGGCGTAATTTTGGCGTCGGTGAGCGCGGCAGTCACCAGCGGCACCAGGTGCTGTTGATGGGCGCGCGAGGCCAGCTCCGGCACCACGCCGCCGTAGCGGCGGTGAATTTCCTGGGTGGCGGTGAGGTTGCTCCGGAGGTGGCCATCGACGATGACGGCGGCGCCTGTATCGTCGCAGGAACTTTCGATGGCTAGAATGACGGACATTTTTGGCATTTAGCAGCCATTGCAAGTTTATCGCCTTTGGAAAGGGTTGGCTAAGCACGCCTTGCAGCCGGAGCTTGCTTCGTAGAATAGTCCCAACCCCTGAAGAATCCGCAGCCCTCTATTCGTGACGCCCGAAACCCTTCCACCTTCCCCCCCTCCCACCCTCCCACCCTCCCGGTGGTGGCGCTGGCCGGTGCGGGTGCTGGTGGGCCTGCTGTTGCTGGTAGTCCTGGTTTTTGGCGGCGCGCTGCTGGCGCTCCGGATTCCGAGTGTCCAGACGCGGGTGGCGCACCGGGTGGCGGCGCTGCTGACCGAGAAGCTGCGCCACGAAGTTACCATTGGCCGGGTCGATGTCCGACCGTTTTCGCGGGTGCTGCTCGACGGCGTTCGGGTGCTGGACGCGCGCCGGCAGGAGCTTTTCAACATCGGCCGGCTTGATGCCGACATCTCGGTTTTCTCCGTTTTCGACCCCACCCACCTGCACATCGGCACGCTGCGGCTGGAAGAACCCCGCTTTGCGCTGGTGACCTACGCGGGCACCGATTCCACGAACCTCGACTCGTTTCTGGCCCGCCTTCAGCAATTGCTGGGACCAAGCGCGCCGGACACCACCCAATCAACCTTCGACTTTCAGATTCAGGGCATTGAGCTGGTTAACGGGCGCTTTATTCTGGACGATCAGAACCAAAAGCCCGTCGCGCAGCAGCCCGGCGTGCCTACGATGGACTACGCCCATATGCGCCTCGATTCGATCTACGGCGCGTTTTCGGGCATCGAAATCCGGCACGACACCATTCGCGCCCAGGTCACGGGCGTACGCACCTTCGACGCCCGCGCCAACGCCCACCTGCGCGGCCTCACGACGCGCGTGGAATGGTCGCCGCGCCATTGGGATTTTGGTGATATTGACTTGGCTTTCAACTCCTCACACGTTTTGGGCAAGCAAGTGCGATTCGACTACCGCGCTTTCATCAGCGGCTTCACCCACTTCGTGGATTCCGTGCGGATGACGGTCGATGTCCACGACTCCCGGGTTTTGGGCAAGGATCTGACCGTCTTCGCCCCGCCGCTGGACGAGCTGTTCGGGCGCGACACGGCCGTCGTCACGGGGCGGGCCACGGGCTACGTGAACCGCAACCTGAACGTGCGCAGCCTCGACCTGGCCTATAACCGCACCTCACACGTGGTCGGCTCGGTGGCGCTCGATGGCGTAATGAACTGGCAGACGATGTTTATGGACATCGGCTTCAAGCCCGGCACGGCCGTGGCGATGGCCGATATCCGCAAGTTCGTGCCCGACGTGGCCTACGGTTACCTCCGGCCGCTGGGCACGGTGCGTGCGCGCGGCGGCTTTCAGGGCTACTACAACGACTTCGTGGCGAACGGCGAGTTCCGCACCGCGATGGGCGACCTGACGTCCGACCTCAACCTCAAAATCAAGGATAAGCTCCAGCTTTCCACGTATTCCGGCACGCTCCGGACGGCCAATTTTCAGCTGGGCCGCTTCATCGGCCGGACCGACCTGGTGCAGGTCGTGAGCCTGAACGGGAAGGTGCAGGGCCAGGGCTTCGACATTCGCACGATGCACCTGACAACCGACGTGGCCGTGGCCCGCCTCGGCCTGCTCGGCTACGGCTACCGTCGCCTGACGGCCCGCGGCACGCTGGCAAACCAAACGTTCACCGGACGCGTCACGTCAGCCGATCCGAATCTGCAGTTAGTGGCTGACGGCGCCGTGCAGTTCGACCCCCGACACCCGGCGTTCAACTTCAATGCATCCCTACCTTTTGCCGACCTGCGGGCGCTGGGCTTCAGCCAGAAGGCGTTCACGGTCAGCACGACGGCCGTGGTTGATTTCGAGGGCCTGACGCTCGATGCCCTGGCGGGCGCCGTGCAGTTGCGCAATACGCAGGTGCGTTACGACACGGCGCTGGCGCACGTCGATTCGCTGGCCGTCACGGCGACGCGGGCGGGCGGCGTCCGGACGCTGGCTATCCGCTCGGAATTGCTCGACCTGCGCGCCGCTGGCGACTATGCCTATTCCTGGCTGATCGACGACCTGGGCGACCTGCTGAACGAGTACCGCCTGGAATTTCAGGCCAATCCGGACGCCATCGCCCGCTACTACGCCCGCAAGCGCCGCCGGGCGCTGCACGATTACCGCATCGACCTGGCAATCAACCTGAAACACCCCGCCCCGCTGGCGCGCCTGTTCGTGCCAGGCCTCACGCTGGCCGACTCGACCCGCCTCGACGGCTTTTTCCGGGCCGGCGCTACCACCATCTTCCAGCTCGGCGGCGGGGTGAAGTACGCCGCTTACGCGGGCACCGAGTTCACCGACAATCAGCTCGAAATCAACACTTCTAAGCAACCTTACGACCGGCAGGTGCTGGCCGACGCCTTCGTCACGAGCCGCCAGCAGGTGCTGCCCGGCCTGGGCGCCACCGAAAAGCTGCGCGTGGAAGGCGTCTGGAACGCGGGCGCCATCGACTTCACGTCGAGCATCCGGCAGCAGAAATCCACCAATGCCGCCCAGCTCAACGGCACGCTCGACTTCCTGACCGATGCGGTGCAGGTGCGGCTTTCGCCGGAATCCGGGGCCAACCTGCTCAACGAACAGTGGCGTTTTGCGCGCGAAAACCGCCTGCTCATTGCCGGGGGCGGCGACGAACTGACCCTGGAAAACTTCGAGCTACGCAACGGCACCCAGCGCCTTTCGGCGGGCGGGCGGCTTTCCGCCGTCGACCCCACGCAGGTGCTCACGGCGCGCATCGATTCGTTCTCGCTGACGTCCCTCAACTCGCTGCTGCGCGACGAGCGCGGCGGCGGTCTGCGGCTGGGCGGGCGCGTCGAACACGCGCGCATCGACCTGCGCGATGCTTTCGGTAACCCACGCTTCGATGTCCGGCTGCGGGTCGATTCGCTCGCCCTGGACGGCATTCTCCTCGGCGACGTCCGGGGCCAGGCCGACTGGGACAACAACCTCGGCCGCCTCGGCGTGAACGCCGCCCTGACCCGCGCCGGGCGCCAGCTCGTGGCCCTGACGGGCTTTATGTCGCCCAACGCGGCCGATGTACGCCGCCAGTTGGGGCTGGTGGCGGTGGCCGAACGCGCGCCCATCAAACTCGTAGAGCCCTTCCTGGGCTTCCTCTTCGACCACCTGGAAGGCTACGCCAGCGGGCGGCTCGACATTTCGGGCGCGTTCTCGTCGCCGGTATTGCGCGGCGCGCTGGATACTGATTCGGCCGCCTTTCGCTTCGGCTACCTCAACACGCGCTACCGCCTCAGCGGGTCCTTGCCGCTGGGGCTCAGCGCCAAGAATGACACTCCGCCGCCCGCCCGCATCGTGTTCGACGACCAGGGCATCCGCCTGCGGAACCTGACCCTGCGCGACGTTTTCGACAACACCGCTACCCTCGACGGCACCGTGTATGAGCAGGCATTTCAAAATATGCGCATCGACCTGCGGGCGTCGTTCCGGCGCTTTATGGTCCTCAACACCACCCGCCGCGAGAACAAGCTCTACTACGGCACTGCCTTCGGCTCCGGCCGGCTTTCGATCAGCGGACCGGTGGAAAACCTGACCGTCAACGTAGAAGCCCGGACCGACCCCGGCACCCGGCTGGCCGTGCCCCTCGACAACCAGGCCGAAGTGGCGCGCTCGTCGTTCATCACGTTCGTGAGCCGCAACCCCGCCGGCGACTCGCTGCGCGTCTCGGCCAAAAGCGATTCGCTCCAGACTACCGGCCCCGACCTGAGCGGGCTGGTGCTGAATATGAACCTCGACGTGACGCCCGACGCCCAGTTGGAAGTGATCTTCGACGAGGAAACCGGCGACATCATCCGGGGCACGGGCCAGGGGCGGGTGGCGCTGAATATCGACACGCGCGGCAACTTCAATATGTACGGCAACGTCGAGATCGTGCGCGGCCTCTACAACTTCACGCTGCTGAGCGTGGTGAACAAGGAATTCACCATCCGGCCGGGCGGCACCGTGTCCTGGAACGGCGACCCGTACGGCGGGCAGCTCAACCTGACGGCCACTTACACCCAGAAAACCAGCATCAAACCGCTGCTCGAACAGGTAGCCGCCAGCGGGCAGAACACCAATATCATCATTCCGGTGGTGGCGCTGATGGACCTGAAAGGCTCGCTTCTGGCGCCGGAAATCAAGCTCGGCCTCGACTTCAACAACGTGCCCGGCTCGCTGGAGAGCGTGATTCAGGCCTACGCCAACGATATCCGCAACGATGACCAGGAGCTGAACCGGCAGGTCTTCTCGCTGCTGGTGCTCAAGCGGCTTTCGCCGCGCGGCGCGTTCGGCACCACGGCCGCCACCTCGGCGGGCAGTAACCCGCTGGCTTCGTCGGTCGGCGAATTGCTGAGTTCGCAGCTTTCGTACTGGATCTCGCAGGTCGATTCCAACCTGGAAGTGGACCTGGGCCTGGCCGGCCTCGACCAAACCGCGCTGCAAGCGTTGCAGGTGCGGGTATCGTACTCGTTTGCCCAGGGCCGGTTACGCGTTACCCGCGAGGGCGGCATTTCCAACGCCACGGCCAATACGCCGGGCGGCGGCACCCCGGTAGCCGGCACAGGTGCCAACGCGGCCATCGGCGACATCAGCGTCGAGTACTACATCCGCCCCGACGGCCGGCTCCGCCTGAAACTGGCCTACGAAACCACCTCGCGCGATATTCAGGTGGTGGGCACCGCCCGCGCCAATGGCTCCCTGGTCCATACCCAGCAGTTCGACAACCTGAGCGAGCTTTTCCGGCGCTCCAAACTCAGCCGCCGCCAGCAGGAAGCCCTGCGCGAACGCCAGACAACGGTCATCGACAATGACCCACCGTCGAAGTTGTAAGCTTGGGCGCTCGACGGCTTTTGCCGAAAAAGGGCTACTTTCGTAACGTCGCCGGTTGCTTTATCTGGACTGCCGCAGGATCAAAACCGCCGAAACTTCCCGAACGTCGCCTGCCCAACGTCCCCACTCAATAGCGTCGGCCTGTAACCGGCGACTTGCGGGTAGCAGCCCCAATTTAGGCGGTATCCCGAAGGTTACTTGCGTACTATGGCTGGCTTGCCGCAAGTTGCTAACGGTGCTACTTGCGGCAAGCCGAACGTTAGCGGCAACCTTACAAGACACATACCTCTATGGCAACAGACGGAGTAAAAATTATTGACGGAGACTTAGCTCACGACACTTATTGGGGAATTATGGATTTGTACGACAGCAATGTTGACATAGCAACCATTAAAAATGAAATCCCTTTTGTTAGGACAGAATTCGGAATGGAAGAAGATTTTTATCACGAAATATTTGTGAAATCTTATGCTCTTGCATTTTGGGAAATTGGCGAGTTGACACAGGATATTTTGCAAGAAGTACAATCAGTAATTAAAGTTGGTGCAGGTGTAAAAGTCTGGACAGAACAGGTAGACGCAAAAGAAGGAAAGGCTCGACAAAAAGAGCTTGACAAGCTTTTGAAAAAAATCAGTCAACCCAACCCAAAAATAAGAGCAAGAAAAAAATATAGAAAAATTACAAATTTTTACTTTCAAGTTGACGACCTTTTAACTTTTAAATTAAGGGGTAATTTTTACAGAGCAGTCATTTGCACATCCATTGATCAGTATCGTGGCGAGTGTAGTTATATGCTTACACTTACAACATATAAAAGCAAAATTAAACCTACTATTGAAGACTTATTTAATTATAACATTTCAGGAATTACAATTGGTGCAGGTTATGACAGAGAAACAATAATTGAAATGCAACCAGGAGTTGAGACACTTTGGCCACTCTTTCCATTTATTGGTGAATTCTTTTTTGGACTTGTTCAACAAGCGGTGCTGCATGAATGGTTTGTAAACTTCAAAAATAAATTTGAAAAAGTGGGGACACTAAGGATAAAAGACAGCTTTAAAAAATCAGGGTCTCATGGAGCAGCAAGTAGTTTTGAAAGGTTCGAAAATATTTTTGAAGACTATGACAATGAGCAAAAAATATTTGGCTATAAAAAATTTCCTGTAAGACTTTTGTGCGACAGATAGACAAGGTATGCTGCTAACATTGGTATTGCTACAAGTGGGGCTGGACGTTGAAACTTCGGCTGTTTGCATCGTTGTACTTTTGTTCGGGCAGACAATTTTCAATTTGGCTTTTTGTTGTTAACTTGAACTTTATATTTTCAATTGGGCAGCGGCTCCGGGCTGGACGTTATAAAATATCCAACCGCAGCAATACCTGTTCTTTATGCGCAACGCTATAACAACCATAAAAACTTAAAATTATGAGAAAATATTTATTACTAATTATAACAACAGCCATAATAAACAACCTCTCCGCACAAACAACCGACACCATTTCGTTTATACAGTCAAAACGAATGTCGGAGGCAGATCTTGCCAAGAAACGGGAAGGAAGATTTTTAACCGGCATTCCAGACTTCTCCTCCGACCCCGTAACAGGTTTTGGGTTCGGGGTCAGGACGAATATTTATTGGAACGGACAACGAACAAATCCATTTTTTGCTTACACGCCTTACCTTGCCAAACTAAAGGTAAACGCAGCTTATTATACTTCAAACGCCAGAGAAATTGTTTTGTCACTTGACGTTCCCTACTACAAAGGGACCCGTTGGCGTTTCAAGATTGACTTTAAAGCCCAGCAGAATCCGGCCAATTTGTATTTTGGCTCTTCGCAATCCACCCTGGGTGAGTTACGGCTTCCATCAACGCCCAACGGTGGACCAACCTACTCAACCTACTCTTCTTTTGACCAGGCACGAAAAACCTTGAGACCAGGCGGAGTTGGCGAACCAGGCCTCGTGACAGATGCTTTGTCGAATAGATTCAGAGAAACCGAATATATGTTAAACATCAAAGCTGACTATGCACTCGGCAGGAAAGGAACCTGGCGAGTGATGGGCGGCTATGAAATTCAGCACTTGAGCTATAAGACGTTTGAAGGAACAGAAGCAGAAGCTGTTGACCCAAATACAGGACGGGAAATCAAAGCCCCAAACGGAACCTCGTTGCTGAGACGCGATTTTCAACAAGGACTAATTTCGGGGCTGGACGGAGGTTGGGTTTCCCTGTTACAAACAGCGTTAATTTTTGACACAAGAGATTTTGAGCCTGACCCAACTCGGGGATACTACGTTGAGGTTGCAAACGAATTCTCAAATTCAATCATTGGTTCACAATTCGACTTCAATAAAATTTTCGTTCAGGGGCGGGCTTATAAAAAAATACCCATTGGACCAAGGACGGTTTTGGGTGGGCGGTTTGGAGTTGGAAATATTTTCGGAAGAAGAGCCCCCTTCTTTGAATTTCAAGACCAATGGAGTCCGGACGGAAGCATCAATTCATTAGGTGGAAAACAGTCGCTTCGTGGATACAGAGCAAACCGATTTTTAGCCCGCTCATTAGCGTTTGCAAATTTTGAATTGCGCGTTAGGCTTGCCGAAGTGAAAGTAAAAAAGCAACGCTTTGCCTTTGGCATCGCACCCTTCTTTGACGCTGGAACGGTCAGAGACGATTGGCAAACGTTGGGTTTTAAAAATATCAAAACTTCGTACGGCGGTGGCTTACGCATCGCCTGGAATCAATCGACCCTACTTTCATTGGACTACGGTTTATCACGCGAAGACAAGCTATTTTACTTCGGTATTGGACAGGCATTCTAAACCAAAAACGCAAATCGTACAGCACTCCAGAAGCAATGGGCGTAGCATCACGCACCCAAGAGACGGTGCTTCGTGTTCTAAAGGCAGTTTTGTATTAGCCGAAAGTTTTGTGCTCCGCATCAACGTTTGTGGTGAAAATCGCCACCTTCGCCAAGCACAAAACCGTTAGTTACAGCCATGACATCGTCAGAACTAAAAAAAATAATAAGTCTTGAATTGCAAGCTGAGTCGAACCTTAAAAATGTATTCGGTCTTGACTTGACAAATTGTTTAATCGAGCCAACAAAACAACGTTACAAAAACTCCAACGACTCAATTGACATTTACGAACTATGGACCGTGTTAGAAGAGCGCGAGGACAAAAATGGCTATAAAATTTACTTTAACGAAGATACTAATGAGTTTGGACTCGCAATAAAATCAGATAAAGACGAACTAATTGACCTTGGAGGTTATGGAACATTTTTGAAAACACTTTATTCTCTGTGAAACAGCAGTTAACACGTGTTTAGGTCAGGCATTCTGACTCGCAAAAACCTTCACCAATCAAACATACAAACACTAAAATTGAAAACCATAATAGCAAGCGACGTAAATAAAAGAGATGGAATCGGTGTAGAAATTTACCTTGACAATGAAATTGTAATGGAAATTTTTCGGGACGACACCCTAAAAACAAGGACAGTAACCCTATTTAATCAAGATGTCTCATTAGAGTTAGTTGAAGCCGCGATTAAAGAATTCAAAAGCAAGATTCCCTGGGAGTTTGTCAATTATGAAAACTTACAATAATAAAAAAATAATTTTTTAAAAATTTTTTAAAATATAATTTAACAAAAAATGCAAAAATTCGACCTGCCCGACGCCGACATTACTTTGTACGAAGGTTTTTTCAGCGCCCAAGAAAGCGCCGACTTATACACCGCACTGACCCAAAACATTCTTTGGCAGCAGGACCAGATCAAATTCTACGGTAAAACCATCGACCTGCCGCGCCTGACGGCCTGGTACGGCGAAAGCGACAAGCACTACAGCTACTCCGGCATCAAAATGACACCTCATCCCTGGACGGAAGAGCTACTTTTCATCAAAACCCGGATTGAACAAGCGGCGGCCGTTTCCTTTTCGAGCGTTCTGTTAAATTTCTATCGCAAAGGCCAGGATAGTATGGGCTGGCACTGCGACGACGAAAAAGAGCTTGGCCCCAACCCCGTCATCGGGTCCGTCAGTTTTGGCGAAACCCGTTCGTTTCAATTACGCCACCTGACCCGAAAAGACCTTCCGCGGGTTGATATCAACCTGCCAAGTGGTTCATTTCTACTGATGAGAGGAACGACCCAGCACTGCTGGGAACATCGAATCCCGAAGACTTCGCGGGAAATCAAGCCCAGAATCAACCTCACGTTCCGGATAATTTATTAGGTGGTTAGCTGCAAGCTGCAAGAGCTTCGAACTGCGAGCGTCAAGCCCGACCACCGCCAACAAACAAAAGAAGCCGGTCAACTGCTGGACGATGACTGGTCGGCTGCTTCACCCTTCTCGGTTCCGGAAATCATTTCGCTTACCGCTTCCCTTCGTTCCACCCTGATGCTTCGCCTCTCCCCTACCCTGTTACTTGGTTTTCTGCTGGCCTGTTCGTCGGCCCCTTCTGAAACCACCACGACCACAACCCCGATGCCCCCGGCGGAAGCGGCAAACACCGCCCCGGCTGACCCCTGGACAACCGCGCAGCTACTGGCCCCGGCCACGTTGGCCGCGCGCCTAGCCGATACGAAAACCCAGCCCGCGCCGGTAGTATTCGACATTGGCCCGGCGGGACGCATTCAGGGGGCAGTAGAAATCGGCCCTACGCAGGACGATATCAACCTCGCCGGGCTGGCCGCCAAACTGAGCGAACTACCCAAAACCGCCGAAGTGGTGGTGTACTGCGGCTGCTGCCCCTTCGGCGACTGCCCCAATATTCGGCCCGCAATGACGCTTCTCGCCACCAAAGGCTTCGAGAAGCGCCAACTGCTCAACCTGCCAAAGAATCTGAAGGTGGACTGGATCGAGCCGGGCTACCCGATGGCGACCGCCCCCAACTAAGCGCGCCGCCCACCCGCAGCCAGTCGAGCAACCAGCCCGTGAATGGCAGCAGCACGATGCGGTAACGATGCAGCGAGCCAAAATTGGGCGTCGTCAGGCCCAACATCACGGCCACGATCAGCAGGAAAAATAATAGGGCGCCAGCCAGTAGCGGAAGCTGCCGGGACCGGCCGCGCCGCCACCAGCCGCGCAGGGCCACGCCAGCCAGCAGCAACAGCCCGGCGTTTTCCAGACCCACCACGCGCCAGCGTAGCCCCTCCCCTTCCCAGACCCAGGGCCGCACGAACACGCCCACCGCCGCCGCCGGGGCGTAGCGCGCAAACGACGACAACGACGGCGTGAGCGGAAACGCCAACCGGGGTTGCCCAGCCGGAACCGAGGCCGCCAGCACCTGCTGATTGTGGGCAATCTGGTAGCGCGCGTATTCGGGCCGAAACGCGCGGTGCAGTAATCGCGAGCCGGGCGCCAGCGCCAGTAGCAAGCCCGCCAGCAGCCACGCGGGCCGCAGCCGGGGCCAACGGGCGCGCAGCCGCAACGTCAGAAAAAGCGCACCGAACGCCACGAACGCCACGGCGGCAATGAAAAACTTGATTCGCCAGAAAAGCCAGGCGCTGCCCACCAGCACCACCCACCAGCGCCAACCGGACGAGGCCGGCACGGAGCCCAAGGAAACGGGCGCCCCGGTGGTGCAGCCCGGCAGCGTCAGTCGGAGAGCGGCGGCGGCGAAAGTGCCCAGCACGGCCAGCAGCACGCCGTCTTTGCTGACGCCCGCGCCCCAGAATACCAACGACGGCCAGAACAGCGTTCCGGCCAGCGCGCCCGCCGCCGTGCCCGGCACGAGGCGCGTCAGCTCGCGTACGAGTAACCAGCCTCCGGCAAAGGCGCCCGTCGAGAGCCAAAGCGCCGCCAGCCAGTAGGAACTGCCCGTCAGCAGATTGAGCCAGGCCAGCAGTCGGGCAAAAAACCAGGAGTTCGACGACGGGATGAAATACGCCCCCAGATAAGGCGCAAAGGGCCAGCGCGCCGTGGACCGAAACACATCGGGCAGCGCAGCCGGCGGCGGCGGTACCCCCGTGAGGATGACGCGCCCCGCCGCCATCGGCTCCCGACCGAGCCAGGCGGTCAGCCCCGCGCTGAGGCGGAAGGTGGCGAACGTGTCGCCGCCCGGCTGCGGGCCAGCCGGAATCTGGTGCTGATAGAACAGCCCCAGCGCCACGCCGCCCCCGATGCGCAAGGCCAGTGCCGGCCAGAACCAGCGGCGTAGCGTGGGCGCAGTGGCCCGGCCCGTCCGGCGCCAGAACCAGTTCAGCATCAGCGCCCAAAGCGCCAGATTACCAGCTCCGTACGCTACCTCGCTTCCGGTCATCGGGAGGGGGGCGGCATTCCCGCCCGCTTCAAAATATTGGCCCCGATAGCGCACCGCAGGCAGGCGCGCGGCGCGCAGTAGCCGTGGTAAAGTCCCAGCAGCCCTTGCGCGTCGGCGGCGGTGCGATTGCGGAAACCGAGCGTTTCGTAGGGGCTGACGAGGTGGTTGCGTTCGGCGGGCAGCCGGTCGAGAAGCGCGAGGGCTTCCTCCACGTCGCCGGGGCGGTCGTGGTAGCGGGCGTAAGCCACCAGCACCGGCACGGCCACGTTGGTGAGCAGGCGGCGGGCCGAATCGGCGCCGAGCGTCAGCGGTTTTTCAGCGGCCGAGCCGAACTGGTAATGGTGCTGCCAGTAAGCCGACGCGGGAGCCGTAAAAAAGGCCGTCAGCTCGCGCGGGCTGCCCGCTGCGCCGCGCAAACCGGCCAACAGATGGTCGTGCCGAGCCAGCACGGCGGCAAGTTGCGCCAGCCGCAGCGGCGGGAAATTGGCGGGCCGCATCCGGCCGTATTTCCAGTCGGCGGCGCGCAGGCCGCCGGTCAGTTCGTGCTTGCGGCGCAGGTGCAGCCAGGTGGCGCGCAACTTCGTAACGTATTCATCCTCGGCGATTTCGGGGTCCGGCACCAGCCCGGCCTGTCCTAGCAGCAACGCTTCCAGCTCCGGCACCTGGGTGCGGTAGCGGCGCACTACCGCCCAAGGCAGCGCCCGGCCGAGGCGCTCCATCGGCTCCTGATTGGTGCGAAAACCGAAGCCACTGAGTAGGGCCAGCCAGGCGGTGGCCTCCCAGTCGGTTTCGTGCTGCTGAAGCAGCGCTGCCACACGGTCGGCTTTCTGTTCGGCGCGTTCCAGCAGGGCGCGTTCCAGCATCACGGTGCGGAGCACCTGCGGCACAGCGGCCAGATGCGCGGCGCACGGAATCACGGTCGGCGCGTCGAGCAGGCGGTTGTACTGCATCAGCAGCCCGCCCGCCACCCGGCCGCGCAGGGCCAGCGTGGGCACCAGCGAGCCATCGCGGCGGCGCACTTCGGCGTCGGCCTCCCAAACGACGTGCAGAATCACCTGGTCGTACTTCGGGTCGTGCTGGTGCTGGTGACGCGCCCAATCGGAGGCGCGCAGGTGCATTTCCACGGCGCCGGCCCATTCCACTTCGCCCACCCGGATGCGGGCGGCGGCAAAGTCGGGCCCGGCATCGGCGTTGCGGGTGCCAGTGCCCAGCACTGTGAGCAATTCACCTTCAAGGGTGCGCAGGTTCGTGCGGTCGAAAGCCTGCTGTTGCCATACGTAGTATAAAAAGTCTTCCTTCACGGCTCAGGGTCCGGGGGTTGGGGCCGGGGGTTGAAAGATAGGGTGAAGGTTGTGAATGACGCGAATTTGGGTGCGTCGAGTCGCTGCCTCCGGGACCACAGGACGCTCAAAACCCCGTTTTTCTACCGGTAGATGGTCCCGATTGTGAGTCTTGAACACGGGACCGCCAAAGACCCTTTTTGGGACAAAAATGACAGTGTGCGTAAGTCCTGTCCACCTTTATACAGGCCGCCTTCACGCAGGGAGGCAGCGACTTTTCGCACTGGGTGCCACGGATTACAGCCTGGATGCCGTCAAATCCCCGCCGCATCCAGCAGCCTGGCCATTTCCTGCTGCATCCGTTGGGCTACGGCACGGGCGGCTTCGGCAAAATCGGAGCCGCTGGACGCGTACAGAATTTCGCGCGAGGAATTCACCAGCAAGCCTGCCTGTGCATTCAGGCCGCGCCGGGCCACTTCGGCCAGCGAACCGCCCTGCGCGCCGACACCCGGCACCAGCAACCACGCGTCAGGCACCAGTTGGCGGACGCGCGTGAGCATCTCCGCGCGGGTGGCGCCCACGACGTACATCAGTTGGTCGGCGTGGGGCCAGGTCTGGCTGCGGGTCAGAACGCGCTCAAACAGGCGCTCCGGCGGGTAGCCGCCCTGGTGCTGCTGTTCGCGCAAAAATTCTGACTCCCCGAGCAGGCCGAGCGTCTGGAAGTCATCGGCGCCGGGGTTGGAGGTAAGCGCCAGCAGAATCGCCCACTTGCCGGGGCGGTTCGTCAGAAACGGCGTCACCGAATCCTGGCCCATATAAGGGGCTACCGTGACGGCATCGAACGGTAGCGCATCGAAAAAAGCGCGAGCATAAGCCGCACTGGTATTACCGATATCGCCGCGCTTGGCATCGGCAATGCGCAGGCAACCGGGTGGAATGGCCTGAGCAGTAGCGGCCAGCGTGTGCCAGCCGGCAGCACCTTGGGCTTCGTAGAAAGCAGTGTTGGGCTTGTAGGCCACACACAGATCTTCGGTAGCGGCGATGATGGCGCGGTTGAAGGCCAATACGGGATCGGCTTCGCCGTGCAGGCAGGCGGGCAGCCGGGCGGGGTCAGGGTCGAGGCCTACGCACAGAAACGAGCGTTTGGCGCGGATGGCGGCGGTGAGAGCAGCGGAAGTCACAGGGCGAATGTAGCGAGGGGCGGTTGTGAGTCTTGAACACGCCCCGACGTGCGCGTCGAACCGGCAAGTGAGATACACGCAAAAGAGCCAGCCAGGCTATTGCCTGACTGGCTCTTCTGTTCGGTAATTTCTTGTAACCTGACGCGGCCCGACGCGGCGCTTCGCGCCTGATCGGCTGCGGGGCAAAGCCCCTGGCTACATTACTCGTCTAGCGCAGGTCAATCACTTTCACGCCCTTGTACTTGGTTTTGTCGAAGGCGAAAAAAGTCGGCGCTACCGGCGGATTCGGCACGAAGTTCTTGATATCAAACGAGTAACGATTGCCGTTCTTTTTGAACATCTTCCAGCTTTTCACCGAATTGTCTCGTTTGCTGACCTTGAGCTGTACTTTGGTCATCGAGTTGGAACGGTCCAGCGGCGAAAGCTCCACCATATGATACGCTACCCCGGCTTCGGTCACGGGCGGCATCAGTTGGTACTTGTAGCCCTTTTGGTAGAGGGTAAAAATCTGCGTGGGCGAGATTTCCTCCTCCTCAGGGTCATAATCGGAGATGTTCACCTCATTTTCGGCCTTCATATAAGTCCACATCGTGGAGCCGTTGTTGATGATCTCGGAGCCGGTGGTGGTGAGGTGGAACTTGGTGCCCGAAACCGTGATATTGCCCACCATCGTTTCCTTGATTTTGTTGGTGGGGTTTTCGAGAGTTTGCGAGAAAGAAGCTTTGAAGGCTTTGAGCGCCTTGTATTTAGCACTCATCGCGTTGAGAACCGCCGCAGCTTTAGGGTCTTGCTGGGCCTGGGCACCGGAAGTGATCAGGGTCGTAAGTACCAACGAAGCGAGCAGCGGGCGGAGCAGAAATTTCATTAGAAAGAGGGACTGAAAACGGCGGGGATGGCTACGAAAAGCCGGGAGCGCCGAAGAAAAACGGAAGGAAAAAAGGGCCGGCAGCAGCTAGGGCGGGGTTAATCGTCGGTTCGGCCGGCTTTGCCTTCGAGACGAGACAACAACTGTTCCAACGAGTGTTCGTCGGGAATCAGCACGTCGCGCGACTTGGATCCTTCGAACGGTCCCACGACGCCCGCTTTTTCGAGTTGGTCGATCAAACGGCCCGCGCGGTTGTAGCCCAGCTTCAGGCGGCGCTGCAAAAGCGAGGTCGAGCCTTGCTGGTGCGTGACGATGACGCGCGCAGCTTCGGCGAACATCACATCGCGGGCGCCGTCGTCGCCATCGTCGTCGGCGCCAGCCGCGTTGCCGGAAGCCGCGCCCACGTATTCAGGCAGCTCGAAAGCCGATGGATACCCTTGCTGTTCAGCAATGTAATCGCAGAGCTTATCGACTTCGGGCGTGTCCACGAACGCGCACTGGAGGCGAATCAAGTCGGAACCGACGGAGAAGAGCATATCGCCCTGGCCGATGAGCTGATCGGCGCCGGAAGCGTCAAGAATGGTACGGGAATCGACTTTGGACGTCACTTTGAAGGAAATCCGGGCCGGGAAGTTGGCTTTGATAATGCCCGTAATCACGTTTACTGAAGGCCGCTGCGTGGCCACCACCAGGTGAATACCGATGGCGCGGGCCAACTGCGCGAGGCGCGCGATGGGCTGCTCGACTTCCTTGCCGGCGGTCATCATCAGGTCGGCCAACTCATCGATAATCACCACGATGAACGGCATATACGCGTGGCCCTTGGTAGGCAACAGCCGGCGCTCGACGAACTTCTTGTTGTACTCCTTCAGGTTGCGGCAGCCGGCGTCTTTCAGCAGCGAGTAGCGCTGATCCATCAGGATACAAAGCGAGTTGAGGGTATCGACCACCTTCGACGTGTCGGTGATGATGGCTTCCTCGGCGTCGGGTAGCTTGGCCAGAAAGTGCTGCTCGATCTTGTTGAAAAGCGACAACTCGACCTTTTTCGGATCGACCAGCACGAATTTCAGCTGCGCCGGGTGGCGCTTGTAAAGCAGCGAGGTCAGAATCACGTTCAGCCCCACCGATTTTCCCTGCCCCGTGGCGCCGGCCATCAGCAGGTGGGGCATCCGGGCGAGGTCGGCGACGAAGACTTCGTTGGTAATGGTGCGGCCGAAGGCAATCGGCAGATCCATCTCCGAGTTCTGAAACTTGTCGCTGGCCAGCACCGAACGCATCGGCACCATTTCCTTCTTCGTATTGGGCACTTCGATGCCGATGGTACCCTTGCCGGGAATCGGCGCGATGATGCGGATACCGAGCGCGGCCAGGCTCAAGGCGATATCGTCTTCGAGGTTTTTGATCTTCGAGATGCGTACCCCGGCTTCGGGTATGATCTCGTAGAGCGTGACCGTCGGCCCGATGGTGGCCTTGATGCTGGCAATGCCGATGTTGTAGTAGCCCAGCGTCTCGACGATGCGGTCCTTGTTGGCTTCCAGCTCCTCCTTGCTGACCTGGACTTTGGCGGCGCCGTAGTCGTTGAGCAGTTCCAGCGGCGGATAAACGTAGCGCGAAAGGTCTAGCGTGGGGTCGTAGTTCACGCTCAGGTCGCCCTGGCCCGGCTCCTGGGTGATGGCCGCTACGTCGGCTTCCAGCGGCACCGGCTGCGGGGGCAATTCGATGGTGAAGGCGGGCGCTGCCGGCTTGCCGCTGGCCGCCTGACCGCTACCATTCGCCGCCGGGCGGCTTTCGCCCGCCGCCGGGCCTTCCACCGTCATCGGCACCCCACCAGGCGCGGATAGCGGCACTACGGGCAGGCCCACGACCGGAGCCACATTGCCCGGCGTCTCGATGCTGAAGCTTGGCCCGGCAGCCTTCACGGGCACCTTTTCGGGTTTGGGTTCCAGTTTCGGCACCGGCACTTCGGCCACGGCCGCCGCCGTGGGCGAGTCGGTTTCGGGTTTGGTGACGAGCGTCAGCGGAATATCCGACTCGGATTCGTCGAATGGGTTGCCGTCGAAATCGGCGTCGCTTTCCGCCTCGTCCGCATCGACTTCCGCCGCCGCCGTAGCCCGGCGGGCGGCGGCGCTTTCAGCAGCCGCTTCCGCAAAAGTGGGCATCCGGCGGGCTGACCGACCGGTGCGGGCAGCTTCGACTTCCTCCTCGGCCTGCTCCTGACGACGCAGACGGGCTTCAGCCAACGAAGGCGCGGCCCAGTACAACGTGGTGATATTGAAGAAGAAGATCAGGAACGCCGCCGCGCCCAGGCCCAACAGCAGCACCGTGCCGCCGCCGAGCAGCGCGCGGAGCCAGGAGGCTACTTCAAAGCCCATTCCGCCCGACAGCCATTCCGGCGCCGGACCGGCAGTGGCGGGGCGCGCCGCCACGACATAGCCGAGCGCCAACGAAGTCCAGCCCGTCACGAACAGGCACAAACCCAGCATCCAGAGCAGCGAAACCGGCGCGCGCTTGAACACGATCCGGAAGCCGCCGAAGAAAATGAACGGCAGCAGCGCAAATGAGGCCACACCAAACCATTCATACAAAAATAGATGCGACACCCACGCCCCCAACAGGCCCAGGCCGTTCTTCGACTCGGCGCCGCCTTCGCGCACAGTCACGGCATCCAGGTTTTCGACGACACTCTGGTCGGCGTGGCCGGTGAAGAGGTAGCTGACGAACGACGCCGCCAGGTACAATGAACCCGCCAGCAGCGTGAACCCGATGAAGAGCTGCACCCGGCGGTCGTTCAAAAAACCCAGGCCGGGCTTCCAGCGCCACCCCGGCTGCAATAGCGGCTTGCGCGGCTCTTTCGGCGGCGCCGCGTTCGGGTTTTCGCGGCGCGGCGTTCGGAGTTTCAGTTCGCCTTCGGGCGTGGCCGAGGCTTCGGGTTGCGGCGCTGGGCGCGGCTGATTTGGGGGGCGCGGCGTGTTGGCGGGCCGGGCGTCGGCGCCGTCCCGCCCGCTGCCCCGACCGGCAGAACGGGGCGTATTGGCGGAATCACGGGTATTGGTGAACGGCATCGGGCGACGGCTAGACGGAAGGTGCCGCCGGACCGGCAACACCAGGCCAAAATTACACCCGCCCGGTGGGTTCGCCGACGTTTCACGCGGAAGGTTTCACGGAGTGCTAACCGAAGGCGATGGCTGCCAGAACACAACCCCGCCGCGCAGCCCTTGCCGTCCGCGGCGGCAGCTATAAAGACCGACAAATGGCCGTCACCAGCCCCGGCCCGGCGTAAACGAGGCCCGTGTAGAGCTGTACCAGGTCGGCGCCGGCTGCGAGGCGGGCCTGCGCGTCGGCGGCCGTCATCACGCCGCCTACGCCAATGAGGGCGACCGAGGCGGGCAGTTCAGCTCGTAATAACTGTGTGACTTCCAGCGCCCGAGCCGTGAGCGGGGCGCCGCTCAGGCCGCCCGCACCGAGGCGTTCGACGGCGGCAGTATCGGTCGTCAGGCCACTGCGGCTGATGGTGGTATTGGTGGCAATGATGCCCGCAAAACCCGCCGCCAGGGCCAGCCCGGCGGCTTCGCGGAGTTGGGCGTCGGTCAGGTCGGGCGCCAGTTTGAGGGTGAGTGGACGCGGCTGCGGGCGCCGCTGATTGACTTCCTGCAACGCGCCGAGCAACCGCTGGAGCGGTTCGCGGTCCTGGAGGGCGCGCAGGCCGGGCGTGTTGGGCGAGGAAACGTTGACGGCGATGTAGTCCACGACATCGGCCAGGGAGGCGAAACCCTTGAGGTAGTCCTGGTGGGCCTGCTCGTTGGGGGTTTCCTTGTTTTTGCCGAGGTTGCCGCCCACGATCAAGCCCGGTGGCCGTTTCAGCAGGCGCATTGCGGCCACTTCGGCGCCGCCATTATTGAAGCCGAGGCGGTTGACCAGGGCGCCATCGGCGGGCAAACGGAAGAGGCGCGGCTTCGGATTACCGGGCTGCGGCCGGGGCGTGAGTGTGCCTACCTCCACGTGCCCAAACCCCATGGCGTCCCAGGCCGCCACGTGGCGCGCGTCTTTGTCGAAGCCCGCCGCCAGCCCGATGGGGTTGGCAAAGCGCAGGCCCATCACCGTGCGGGCCAGCTCTGGGCGATGGCAGGCCGCCTGATCAATCCCCAACGCGGTGCGGGTGGCGGCGCCCAGCAGCGGGTGCGTCAGCAGCGGCATCGCCCGGAAAGCAGCCGTATGGGCGCTTTCGGGGTCAAGCAGGAAAAGCGCGGGCTGGAGGAGGGAGTAGAGCAAGGTGCGAAGTTCGAGGTGCGAAGTGCGAAGTGCGAAGTGCGAGGTGCGAGGTGCGAGGTGCGAAGTGCGAAGTTCGAGGTGCGAGGTGTGCGAAGTGCGAGGTGTGGTAGGTGCGAGGTGCGAAGTGCGAAGTGCGAGGTGGCGCGTAATACAGTCACTCAGTCGCTCACTCACTCAGCCACTCAGTCACTCAGTCACTCAGTCAGCCAGTCAGCTTCGCGGGTGGAAGTCGGTCATCACCTGGCGCAGGTATTCTCGGTCGAGGTGGGTGTAGATTTCGGTGGTGGTGATGGACGCGTGGCCGAGCATTTCCTGCACAGCGCGCAGGTCGGCGCCGCCTTCCACGAGGTGCGTGGCGAAGGAATGACGCAGCGTGTGGGGCGAGACGTTCTTTTCGATACCGGCCTTCGCGGCAGCGTCCTTGATGATATTGAACACCATCACGCGGGTCAGGTGGTGGCCCCGACGGTTGAGGAAGACGAAGTCTTCCTCGCCAGGCTTGACGGGCACGGCCGGGCGGATGCTCATCAGGTACAACTCCAGGTGATGGATGGCGGCGCGCCCCAACGGCACCAGGCGTTCGCGGTTGCCCTTGCCAATGACGCGCAGAAAGCCCGCTTCGAGGAAAGTATTGCTCAGCTTCTGCTCGATCAGCTCGCTCACGCGCAGGCCCGATGAGTACAGCATCTCCAGCATCGCGCGGTTGCGCTCGCCTTCGGGCGTGGAGCGGTCGATGGCATCGAGCAGGCGTTCGATCTCCGGAAAATCCAGCACATCAGGCAGATGGCGACCGATTTTCGGCCCCGCGATGGTTTCCGTCGGCGCCACCTGCAACAAGTCTTCCATCACCATCCAGCGGAAAAACGTCTTCAGCCCGCTCAGCAGCCGGGCCTGCGAAGGGGCCGCGAGGCCGATCTCGCCCACCCACGTCAGCAGCCCCCGAATGTGTGCCGGCTCGACCTGCTCCGGAGCGATATGCCGCGCCCCAACGTGTTCGAGGTACTGGCGCAGCCGCAGCACGTCGCGCCGGTAAGCTTCTACCGAGTTCGCGGCCAGCCCCTGCTCGAGTTGCAGGGCGCCGATGAATTGTTCGAGGGCAAGCGACCAGGTCACGGTGGGGAGGGTTTGAGGTGCGAAGTGCGAGGTGCGAAGGGTAATGATTGCAAAGGTCGGCTTGCGCGCGGCAGGAAGAGGGCGGGGGTAGTTGCAACGTACCGGTTTTAACGCCAACGCCGCTGGACGTACTGTCCGGCGGCGTTGGGTTAGTTTGAATGCTGCCCGTCAGGGCGGGGCAGCGGCTCGTTACTCCTTCACGAACCGGACGTGAACCGGGGTACCGACGGCGGAGCGCAGCGTGGCGGTGTAGAGGCCCGGCGCCAGGGTGCCGACCCGAAGCGTACCGCTGTTACCGTCGTAGGCGGCGTTCAGGAGGCGGGCACCGCGCAGGTCGAACACGTCCACCGTGGCGGGGCTGGTTTCGGCGCCCGTGGCGTCGGTCAGCGTCAGGCGCAACACATCAGTGGCGGGGTTGGGGTAGGCCGTGGCCGTGGCGAGGGAGGCGGGCGCCGTGGACTGGTCGGGCGAGGTGCCGGTGGGCCGGGCAGCGGGGGTGACGAACGTCTGAGTGGCGCTGGCCAGGCCGGCCGTGCCGCAGTGGTCGATGGCCTCGACGAAGTATTGGTAGATCTTACCTGACTGGAGACCACCGAGGGTGCGGGCCGTGAAGGGCGCCGCCACGCCGCCGGTCATCCAGGTGCCGGCCGTATTCAGGCGGTAGCTCACCCGGTAGCTCACGGCGCCCGGCACGAAGGTCCAGGTGATATCGGCGCCGGTGGCCATCACATTGGTGGCCTGCAGGTTGGCGGGCATTGCCAGCGGCGCGGCAGCGGCGATTTTGACCAGATAATCTTCCACCTCGCCGGCGCCTACCGAGCCGCAGGGGCTGTTGATCGCCAGGCTGCCCATTGCTACCCGCATCCGGCAGTAGCCCAGCGTAGCCGTGGGCGGCACCACGAACTGTGACGCTAAAAAGCCCGCGTTGTTGACGACTACTTTGTTGGTAATCACCCGCTCGCCGGCTTCGCTGAAGTCGCCGTCGTTGTTGTAGTCGACCCACACGTTCCAGTATTGCGTGGTGATGGCTCCGGTAAAGCCGGCCGAATGCAGCAGCGTCTGCTGGCTGCAGCGGGCGAGGGTAGGCATCATATTGCCGATAAAAAGTCCGTAGTAGCCGCCGTCAGACCCCGAACTGCGGACCAGGTTGTTGAGGCTCACCAGGTCGATGTATGACGTGTTGCCGGTGCCGTAGGCGATATTGGCGTTTCCTACGCCCACGGCAAACCAAGCGTTGGTCACCGTGCGTACTTCCAGCGAGTTGACGCCGTAGAGCGTGGTGGCGGCCTGAATGGCCGTGCTGCGGGCGGTGGCAAAGTCGGAGAGCTGCGTGAGCATTTTCTCGGTCAGGTAGGCAATTTTGGCGGCTTTGGTGATGCCCAGGCCCGTCACGTTGTAAAGGTTGCCTTTGTCGTTGGTGCCGCTGCCGCCCTGGCTTACCAGGTAGAACCAGTAGTTGAGCACCCCCGAGTTAGTGTGGACGCCGCCGTTGTCGACCGTGTCACTGGCGGCCGACTGAAATACCCAGTGGTTGCCGCCGTAGGTGTCGGGCTGGTTTTTGGCGTTGGGGTTACTCATCGAGCGCAGGTAGCCGCCGTTGATGTAGATCTCCTCGGCAATCAGCCAGGTGTTTTTGTTGGGCAGGTTGTAGAGGCCGGCCGCGCGGTTTTCGATGCAGGCGCCCCAGATGTCGGAAAAGCCTTCATTGAGGGCGCCCGACTCACGGAAGTACTTCAGGTTAGCGGTGTACTTGCAAATCGCGTGGCCCATCTCGTGGCCGCAGATGTCGACCGTGGTCAGGGCCGAGTAGTTGACGCCGGAGCCGTCGCCGTAGAGCATCACCGACCCGTTCCAGCGGGCGTTCGTCCAGCCGATGCCGTCGCCGGGGGTTGTATCGAAGTGGTAGTAGCTCTTGAGTTTGGCGCCGGCATTGTCGAACGAGTTGCGGCCGTGGACCAGCTTCCAGTAGTCGTAGGTCTGCTGGGCGCCGAAGTGCGTGTCGCCGCCCACCCAGTCCTGGTTGGCGTTGTTGTACTCAGCGGCCGTCCACACGTTGTTGCTGTCGTAGAGGCCGTGGGCGACCGGGGCGGTGTTGGTGCGCATCGAGTTGATGGTTTCGATGCCCAGGCCGCGGGTATTGTCGCTCAGGAAGCTGAGGCCGCTGAGTGTCTGGTTGGCGAGCTGGCGGGTACCGCTGTACTTGGTGGTGAAAGTGGCCGTGGCCGCCACCTCCTGGCTGATGGCGTCGCGGTTGACGACGGCACCCGTGTGGGCGTCCACATAGATCCAGGCGCGGCTGTCGGGCTGGGCGGCGTAGATGTCGAACTTCCAGGCCAGCACCGACTTGCCCGGCATCCCGGCCGTTTCCGTGCGGTCGTCGCTGACAATCACCAGCTCGCCCGTGGGCCGGAACGTTGCCTTGCCTTCGGTCTCCCGGGCGAACTTGCCTTCGTTCGGCAGTTGCCACATATACTTTTGGGCATGGACGAAGCGCAGGGCGGCGGGCAGCGCCTGGGCGGCCGTCAGGGTGGGCTGCACGTTCAGGGCGCCATCGGCCAGCGGATGCAGGTCGCCGTTGAGTACTTCGAGCTTGCCATTGCGACTGAGCGTGTTGTAGGCGCTAAACTCCACCGGCAGGCCCTGGTAGAACTGCTGATACCGCTGGTGGGTGATGCCCATTTCATCGGTTTCGGCCGGGCGGGTGGCGCGCAGCTCCGTTTGAGTACCCAGGCCCAGCGTGGTGCGCAGCACGCGCGCCGCGTCGGTGGCGGCGGGGGCCGTAGCGGGATTGGCGAAGCGCACCAATTCGGGCGTGCCGTCGGAGCGGCGGCTGATTTCCGTGTCGGCAGGCAAACCGGGGCGCTGCTGGCCCAGGGAATCGAAGCCCATCAGGAGGGCAGTGAGCAGCAGCGTGGCGGCGGGGAGGCAAGTCATCGGGAGCAAGGGGTTAAAAATGAAACGGATACCCCGGTCATTTCAAGTTCAGTGCCGCCAGAAGCCCGGTTGGCGCTTTCCTCGTTTAGTTCCATCTTTTACTCGGCGAACTTTTTCGCCCGCCGCTGAACCCCCGGTTTTGCCCGATGAAACGCCGCCCCAGGCCCGACGCTGAAGCGCTTTTGCGGGACCAGCATCCGCCGAAGTCCGGCGATACGTATCGGTAAACCCGGTTTTTTCAACGCCAAACGCCGCCGAACGAGGTGTCCGGCGGCGTTGGATGAATCAGCCGATAGTCAGCCAATAGCAAGTCTCGGCGCGGCTATTCTTTCACGAACCGCACCCGAACCGGGGCGCTAGCGGCAGCGCGCAGCGTAGCGGTGTAAAGGCCCGGCGTCAGGGTGCCGACCTGAAGCGTGCCGCTGTTGCCGTCGTAGGCAGTGCTTAGGACGCGGGCGCCGCGCAGGTCGAACACTTCCACCGTGGCGGGGCTGGTTTCGGTGCCGTTGGCGTCGGTCAGCGTCAGACTCAGCACATCAGTGGCGGGATTGGGGAAGGCTGTGGCCGTAGCGATGGCAGCACCCCGATTCGGGACCGTGCCCAGCGGCGCGGCGGTCTGGTCGGGGGCTTGGTTCGCGCCGATGCGGTGCGCAGCAGCCAGTGCCTCGGCCGTAGCGGCCAGAGTAGCCGCGAGGCTGTCGGCGGGGGCTTCACCGGCTGGCCGGGCCGTGGGCGTCGTGAAGGTTACGGTGCTGTAGCTACCGGTGGTATTGCAGCTGCTCACGGCCGCAATGCGGTAAGTGTACGTGGTGCCGGGCGTCAAACCACTCAGCATCTGCAAGGTGCCGGTAAACGTACCAGGCACGAGGAACAAAAGGCCATTGCCGATCCGGTACTGCATTTTGTAAGCCGTAGCCCCCGGTACGGCGGTCCAGGTCAGCATAGCGGAGGCCGAGCGCACGGCGGCGACGCGCAGGTTGAGCGGGGCGGCCAGGCTGGTACTGATGTTCACGAAGTGCTCTTCCACTTCGCCGCTGCCGATGCTGCCGCACTGGACGGGGTCGGCGCCGCCGCTCATCACGATCCGCATCCGGGTCAGACCGGTCAGGGCTGTGACGGGCACCGTGAAGGTGGCTTGCAGACCATCCGACGAGTACGACCACTGGTTAGTCATGATGCGCTCACCGGCATCGGTGAAGTCGCCGTCCTGGTTGTAGTCGATGTAGGCGTTCCAGTAGCTGCGCGCCATGGCATTTACCGGTACGAAGCCCCCCCGCGAGTAGGTAAGCGTGTGCTGCACACAGCGCGTGAGGGCCGAAGCCGGGGCCAGGCTGCTGGCCGGCGAGAAGCCGCCGTCGTTGCCGGAGGTGCGGGTGTAGGCGCCGAGCGCCACGTAGTCGATATAAAGCGGGCTGCCTGTGCCGAATGCGATGCTGCTGCCTACGCCCACGGCGTACCAAGCATTGGCGACGGCCCGGAATTCGGCAGAATTGGCACCGTAGAGCGTAGTAGCTGCCTGCACTGCCATTGCGCGGGCCGAAGCGTAGTTGGACGTCGGCGAGAGCAGTTTTTCAGTCAGATAAGCAATCCGGGCGGCTTTATCGATGCCGATGCCCGTCACGGTGTAGGCGTTGCCTTTATCGTTGGTGCCGGCGCCGCCCTGGCTCAGCAGGTAGAACCAGAAATTGAGGACGCCGGAATTTTGGTGGACGCCGCCGTTGTCCCAGGTACCGACGGCGGTAGAGCTCCAGTAATGGCCCTGGTAGGTGTCGGGGTCGGAGAACTGATTGGGGTTGCTCATCGAGCGTAGCGCGCCCGTGCCGCTCCACATAATCTCCTCGCCGATAGTCCAGGTGCTTTTGCCGGGCAGGGCGTAAATGCTCACGGTGCGAGCCTCTACGCAGGCGGCCCAGATGTCGGAGAAGCCTTCGTTGAGCGCGCCCGACTCGCCCTGGTACACCAGGTTCGAGGTTTTCTCGCACACGGCGTGGCCCAGTTCGTGGGCGCACACGTCGAGGCTGGTCAGCGGCCGGAATTGGGTGCGTCCGTCGCCATAATACATTCCCGCGCCATCCCAGAACGCATTATCGTAGCCGCTGCCGCGCAGCGTATCGAAGTGGACGTAGCTGCGGACCGGCGCCCCAAACCCGTCGAATGAGTTGCGGCCGTGGACCGTGGCCCAGTAGTCGTAAGTCATCGCGGCGCCGAAGTGCGCGTCGCCGGCCACCTGGTCCTGATTGGCGCTGTGTTCGGCGGCGGTCCACTGGTTGTCGCTGTCCTTAAAATCGACGACGGCGCCGGGCGTCCGCTGGTAGTTGTACGTGAAGATGCCGCCCCCACGCGATGTGTCGTGCAGCTTGTAATAGGCCGGGAGGACGCCCACCTTTACGTAGGTGGTCTGCACCGGGCGGGTACCGCTGTAACGGGTCTGGAACGAGCCGCCAGCGTGCTTGATGATAGCGTCCTGATTGACCACCTCGCCCGTCTGGGCATCGACGTACACCCAGGCGCGGCTCAGGGGCTGGGCAGCGTAGATGTTGAACTTCCAGGCCAGCACCGGCCGCCCCCGGCGCGCTTCGTCGGCCCCCAGCACGTTATCCACGATCACCAGCTCGCCGGCGGGGCGGTAGGTGGCTTTGCCTTCGTGCTCGCGGGCTTCGGCGGCTTCGTTGGGCCGCTCCCACTGATAGGTTTTGGCGCCCACAAAGGCCAGCGCGGCGGGCAGCGCGGCGGCGGCCGACAGCCCAGGCCGCACGTTCAGCGCGCCGTCGGTAATGTGGCGCGTCTCGCCCGTCACGTATTCCACGGCACCACTGCGGCTGTGGGCGGTGGCGGCGGTGAACTCGACCGGCACCCCCTGGTACAGCTGCTGGTATTTCTGGTGCGAGAAACCGAAAGCGTCGGTTTCGGCGGCGCCGACGGGGCGCAACTCGCTTTGCTGGCCCAGGCCGTAGGCGGCGCGCAGGGCGGCGGGGGCGTCGGCGGTGGCTGGGGCGGCGGCGCGTTCGTAGCGGATCAGCTCGGCCGAACCGTCGGCGCGGCGGCTGATATCGGTGGCGAGAACCGGAGCGGGGCGCTGCTGGCCCTGGGCACCGAAGCTGGCCAGCAAGGTGGTGAACAAAAGGCTGGTGGAGGTGGGGAAGCGGGACATGGGAGTAGGGGGCTAAAGATGAACGGGATAGCCGACTCATTTCAAGTTCGGTGCCGCCCAAAGGCCGGTTGGGGCTTTCCTCGTTTAGCACCCGTTTTTCCTCGACCAAATATTTCGCCTTCCGTTGAACCCCCGGTTTTGCCGGATGAAATCCGGGCGCAGCGGCGACGTACGCCGGACGTCCCGGCGCCTGCCGAGGCCTTTGGGTTGGCCCAAGCGCCCGGCCGGTGCCCTACTTTTGCCCCCGTGACCATCCTCCTCCTCAACGGCCCCAACCTGAACCTGCTCGGCCGTCGCGAGCCGGCGCTGTACGGCAGCCGCTCGTTCGACGATTTTCTGCCCGACCTGCAAGCCGCTTTTCCGAACTGGGCCCTGCCCTACTATCAGTCGAACCACGAGGGCGCGCTCATCGATAAGCTCCACGAAGTCAGCTTCGGCCCCGCGCCGGTGCAAGGCATCGTGTTCAACCCCGGCGGCTATACCCACACCTCGGTGGCGCTGGCCGACGCCGTGGCCGCCGTGCTGGTGCCGGTAGTAGAAGTTCACCTGACGAATATCCTGGCCCGCGAAACCGCGCGGCACACCTCCCTCATCGCCCGCCACTGCGCCGGCTCCATCAGCGGCTTCGGCCTCGAAAGCTACCGCCTGGCCCTGCAATGGTTTGGGCAATTACGAATGAAGAATGAGGAATGAGGAATGGCAGCCCGCCCGCTTCATTCTTCATTCCTCGTTCCTCATTCTTCATTAAAAAATGAACCTTACCTTCTCCCCCGGCCCCAGTAAAGTCGAACCCGCCGTCCGACAGTGGCTGACCGATGCTTATGACGCGGGCATCCTGCAAATGGGCCACCGTTCGGAACGCTACACGCAGCTCCAGAAGCAGACCGTGGAGCTGCTCAAAACCAAGCTCGGCATTCCGCAGGAGTACGCGGTGTACTTTGTCTCGTCGGCGACAGAAAGCTGGGAGATCATCGCCCAGAGCCTGACCCGCGCCCGGTCGCTGCATTTTTATAATGGCTCGTTCGGCGAGCGCTGGTTTCAGATTGCCAAGCTGTTGCGCCCGGATACGGTGGCCCAGCCGTTCGGCATTCAGGAGGCGCTCGACGCGCGCGGCCTGCCCGACCCGGCGGGCGTCGATGTGGTCTGCGTGACCCAGAACGAAACCTCCACCGCCACCCAGGTCGATGGCACGGTGCTGCAACGGGTGGCCAACCACTACCGCGACGCCCTACTGTGCGTGGATGCTACGTCGTCGCTCGGCGGACTGCACCTGCGCTATGCGCGGGCCGACGTCTGGTTTGCCTCCGTGCAGAAATGCCTCGGCCTGCCCGCCGGCCTGGGGCTGCTGATCTGCGGCCCGCGCGCCGTGGATCGCATCAAGGAACTGGCCGAAAAGCACCATTACAACTCGGCGCTGGCGCTCCACGAAAAGGCCCTCAACCACCAGACCACCCACACGCCCAACGTGCTGGGTATCTACTTGCTGAACCGGCTGCTGGAAGCCCGCCCGCCCATCAAGCAGGTGCAGGACCACCTAAGCGCCCGCGCCACGATGCTGTATCAATTCTTCGAGGAGAGCCTGCCAAACCTGCCCCTGCTGATCGCCGATAAGGCGCTGCGCTCCGTCACGGTGCTGGGGGTGGAAGCCACCGGCGCCCGCCTCGACGACGTGAAAAAACACGCCCAGGCGCACGGCATCCAACTCGGCAACGGCTACGGCCCGCTGGCGAAAACCTCGTTCCGGATCGCCAACTTCCCCCAGCACACCGACCCGGATTTCGTGCAGCTCCAAAAAGCCCTGCTGACGTTTGGCGGCTGAGGTTGATGTGCTGATGTGCTGATAAGGTTGATTTGCTGATTGGCTGATGAGGTCGTTTCGCTGCACATCCCCACATCCCCGCACCACCACACCACCATACCACCTCCATGCTCTCCCTCAAGGAAATCTTCTCCGTCACGCTGACGCTTTTTGCGGTGATCGACATTCTGGGGTCGATTCCGATCATTCTGCGGCTGCGCGCCCGGCCCGGCGGCATTCACGCCGAACAGGCCACGCTGGTGGCGGGGGTGCTGATGGTGGTATTCCTGTTCGTGGGCGAAAGCATTCTGGCGCTGTTCGGCATCGACTTCCAGAGCTTCGCGCTGGCCGGCTCCATCGTCATCTTCCTGATTGCCATCGAGATGCTACTCGGCATCACCCTGTTCCGCTCCGACCCGGAGGCAGGTGGCGGCACCATCGTCCCGCTGGCGTTTCCGCTGATCGTGGGCGCCGGCACGATGACCACGCTCATCTCGCTGCGCGCAGCCTACTCGCTACCCAACGTGCTGGTGGGTATCGGTGTGAACCTGATTTTCGTGTACGCCGTGCTGCGCGCCTCGCCCTGGCTCGAACGCAAACTCGGCAAAGCCGGCGAAGACATTCTGCGCCGCGTCTTCGGCGTGATTCTGCTCGCCATCGCCATCAAACTTTTCAAGCAAAATTTTTAGGTGGTGAAGGTGGTAGAGTGGTGAAGGTGGGGGGGGGGGGGTGAGGTTG
>JANPLI010000095.1:0-32321 GCA_031426455.1 Hymenobacteraceae bacterium
CCAGTTCTGGCTCGTCTGCCTGACGTCGTTTCTGTTTTTTGGCTCCTTCAATATGCTCATCCCGGAGCTGCCGGGGTTCCTCACGCGCCTGGGTGGGGCCGAGCATAAAGGGCTGATTGTCGCGCTTTTCACGCTGACGGCGGGCCTGAGCCGGCCGTTTTCCGGCAAACTGACCGACACCGTGGGCCGCGTCCCGGTGATGGTGGTCGGCTCGCTGGTGTGCGTCGTGTGTTCGCTGCTTTACCCGCTGGTGGGCACCGTGGCGGCGTTTCTGGTGCTGCGACTGGTGCACGGGTTCAGCACGGGCTTCAAACCCACGGGCACGGCGGCTTTCCTGGCCGACCTCATTCCCGCCGACCGCCGGGGCGAAGCAATGGGCCTGATGGGCGTGGCCGGCAACCTGGGAATGGCCGCCGCGCCCGCCGTGGGCGCCTGGGTGGCGGCGGGCTGGGGGCTGAACGCGATGTTCGTGGTCTCGTCGGTCACGGCGCTGGCCTCGGTCCTGGTGATGGCGCGGATGCGCGAAACCCTGCCCGTCGCCGTGCGCCAGCCCTTCCGGCTGGGCCTGCTGAAAGTGCGCGCCGACGAGATCATCGAGCCGTCGGTCCTCGGCCCGGCGCTGGTGGCGCTGCTCACGGTGCTGCCCTACGGCGTGATGCTGACGCTGATTCCGGACCTCTCCGACCGCCTGCACCTACCCAACCGGGGCGTGTTCTTCACCGTCTTCACGCTGGCCTCGCTGAGCGTGCGCTTTTTCGCCGGGCGCATTTCTGACCGCTACGGCCGGGTGCCGGTACTGAAGTTTTCGTCGGCGCTGCTGGCCGTGGCAATGGCGCTGATTGCGTTCGCCGATTCCGCTCCTACGCTGCTGGGCGCGGCCGTGGTATTCGGTTTGGCCGTCGGGATGAACTCGCCGACGGTGTACGCCTGGGCCATCGACTGGTCCTACGACGCCCGGCGCGGCCGGGCTGTCTCGACGCTTTACCTGGCGCTGGAGATCGGCATCGGAGTGGGCGCCCTGCTGGGCGGCTGGCTGGGCGGCCAGAATGCCGCGCGGGTGCCGCTGGCGTTCGCAGTGGGCGCCGTGGCGTCGGCGGCAGCGTTCGGCGTGCTGTTCATCCCCTGGCGCGGCCGGCGGGAAGTAGCGGAAGAAGTGGCCGAAGAAACGGCCTCCCCGGCCGATAGCCCCCCGGCCTGACAGAGCGCCGACCACCGCCGCTCAAGTGCTGAAACGGCCCGCCACCGGTTGCAAACCTCAAGCAGCAAGCCAATCTGCTGATAAACAAGCAAAAAAGAAGATCGTCGGCTGAACAACTGCTGACTGGGCGCCTGCCAAAACAAAACGCGATGGCGCCACCGCGAACGGCCGGTTTCCCGTAGCAGTAAGGGCACAGCACTACGCTGCGCGCTCACTGCTTTCCGCCCGTTTCCAAATGCTTCGATTTCATTTTAGCTTACCTCGCCTGGCCGCGCGTTTACCGTGGGCCGTCGTGACGGCTGCTTTTCTGCTGGGTTGCACCACCGGCCAGCGCGTCAGCGTCACGACGGATTACGATAAAAGCACCGATTTCAGCCGTTACCACACCTTCGACTGGTACCAGACGACGCCCGTAGCCCCCCGGCCCAGCGCCGGCGCCGAAGCCCGCGCAGCCAGTCATACGGTGCAGGCAACCGGCGCCACCACGGCGTCCAGCCCCGCAGCCGCTTCCCCTTACGATTCCTTCGCCGACCGCCGCATCCGCGCCGCGCTGGAGGCGCAGCTACCAGCTAAAGGGCTGACGCACATCACCCGCCGGCCAGACCTGAAGATTGCCTACGACATCACCGTCAAGCAGGAACAACAGCCCGACCCTGGCTACGCCTTTGCGCCTGGCTTCGGCTACGGTTACTCGTCGTGGTACGGCTACCGCTACAACTACGGCTTCAACCGCTTCGGCCCCGGCGCTTACCCGCCCGTCAGCACCTACAACGTGGGCACGGTGGTGGTCGATTTCGTCGATGCCAAAGCCAACGAGTTGGTCTGGCGCGGCGTGGGGGAATCCGTGGTTGATCCAGGCGCGGTTTCCGAAGAAGCCATCGCCGAGATTATCCGGGGGATTCTGGCGAAGTATCCGCCGCAGAAGTAGTTTTTAGCTTTTGGTTTCTGGTTTTTGGTTGCTGACAGACCGTTTTCCGGCTGCAACCAACTAAAAACCAGAAACTAGAAACCTCAAACATTAACGTGCCGCTCGGCGTGGTACGAGGAGCGCACCAGCGGGCCGGCTTCCACGTATTTCAGCCCGCGCCGCAAGCCTTCCTCGCGGTAATGGGCAAACACATCGGGGTGGACGAACTCGGCCACTTCAATGTGCCGCTTGGTGGGTTGCAGGTACTGGCCCAACGTCAGGATGTCGAGGCCATTGGCGGCCAGGTCATCCAGGGCGGCATACATCTCGTCGCGGGTTTCGCCCAGGCCCAGCATAATGCCCGACTTGGTGCGCTTGCCGGCGGCTTTGGTCCGCCGAATCTGCTCCAACGAGCGGTCGTAGCGGGCTTGCGGACGCACCAGCCGGTAAAGGCTGCCCACGGTTTCCATATTGTGCGACACCACCTCCTGCCCGCCGCCGATCATCACGTCCAGCGCGTCCCAGTTGGCTTTTACGTCCGGAATCAGCGTTTCGATGGTGGTGCCGGGCGAGAGGGCCTTGACCTGTTCCACAGTCGCGCGCCAGACGGCGGCGCCCCGGTCTTTCAGCTCATCGCGGTTCACGCTCGTGATCACGGCGTGCTTAACGCCCATCAGCTGAATAGCTTCGGCCACCCGGCGCGGCTCGTCAAGGTCCAGCTCCGTGGGCCGGCCCGTGGCCACGGCGCAGAACGAGCAGGAGCGCGTGCAGACGTTGCCCAGGATCATAAACGTCGCCGTGCCGGCGCCCCAGCATTCACCCATATTGGGGCAGTTACCGGACTCACAGATCGTGTGCAGCTTATGCTCATCCACGAGCTTGCGCACGGCGGCGTATTCCGGCCCAATGGGCAGCTTCACGCGCAGCCAGTCGGGGCGCTTGGCGCGGGCAGGCGGGGCCGTTTCCACGGGTGGCGCCGTTTGAATGATGGGCAGAGCAATCAGCGTATCCACGGCAAAAAACAAAGAGAAAGAAAGGGTCGCAAAAGTACAAGGCCTTGAAGTAGCCGCGTCGCTCCGCGACGCGATGTTCGGCGAGCAGCTCGCGTCGCGGAACGACGCAGCTACCCTTCACGTCAGCTGCGGCGGCCCAGGTACAGCGTCAGGTACACGCCAGCAAAAGCGCGAGGATTGGAGGCGGCCGTAGGGAGAAGGATTGGCCGGCGCCCGTATGCCTCCACTAAACCACCGGCTTCTAGGCCCGTGACGCCCTCGCGGTAGCGGCCGTACTCGAACGCCAGCGCCGCGCGCAGGTGAACGCCGCCGATGGGCTTGGCTTCGCCGAAACCCGTCAGAAAAGAGACATTGGAGACGATTCTTCTAGCGTCTCGGTGCTTACCGACGGGGTCGTAAGGTTCCCGCCGGACATCCTGCGGATTATTCGACGGCGTGGCATCGTAATCGTAAGCAATGTAGTAAGGCACTTCTAAGCCCAGCGTCGGCCCGCCCGACACCAGGGCCGAAACCTGGACGCCCTGTTCGGCCGCTTTGTGGAAAATGATGCGCTCGACGCCCACTGAGGGCCGAAACGCATACAGGTAATTCGACTTGGCGTAGATGAACAGGTCGCCGGTGATCGCGCTTTGCTGCCGAAATTCCTTGCGGTTCTTGATTTCCACGAACTCCAGCTCCCAGAACCGGTACCAATCAGGCTTCCAGTAGTACGCCGACCGCAGCGAGCCGCCGCCGATCAGCCCGGAATTGGTGTTCGACGTAATGCCGTAGGTGACTTCCCGGCGATACGGCGGCTCGCCCTGCTCCACGGCGGGCGCGGGCGTTTTCTGCGCCAGGGCTTCGGCGGCAGAAAACAGCAGCCCCAAGCCCATCAGGGACAGCCGCAACCCGGCACGACCCGGCCGATTCACCCCCCGAAACCGGTGGGCAATCCTTCGGCAAACCGACAACCACGACAAAACACGCATCAGAAAAGCAATAACGGGCGGTAAGCCACCACCTCCGTGTAACAGGCAGCCCCGCGCCAATGATTCCGGCCGAAAAGGTACGGTTCGCCCGCCACCCGATAGCTTTACGGGCCGGGCCGCGCAGCGCGATGCGCGCGGTTTTTACGATTATCCCGCTACCGCCAATGCCCACCGTTCACACCCAATACCTCGGCCAGTTGCGCACCCAGGCGCAGCACCTGCAATCCGGCCAGACGCTGATCACCGACGCCCCGACGGATAACCACGGCCGGGGCGAAGCGTTTTCGCCGACAGACCTGTTGAGCGCCTCACTCGGCTCGTGTATGCTGACGATTATGGGCATCAAAGCCCAGCAGTTGGGGCTGGACCTGACCGGCACCGAGGTCGATATCACCAAAGAAATGACCACCGACGGCCCGCGCCGCGTCCGCCGCATCACAGTAGCGTTCCGGCTGCCCGCCGCGGCGGCGACCTTTTCTGACCACGACCGGACCGTCCTCCTCCGCGCCGCCCAAACCTGCCCCGTGGCCCTGAGCCTGCACCCGGACGTGGAGCAGGTCGTGACGTTTGGCTGAAACCGGTCGCCAGTCAGCTTCTGGATGTCTATCAGTGAGTTGCTTGGCTTGCAGCTTGTAGCTGGGAGCTTGCAGCTACTTGCTTACCCGCCGATAATCGCTTTCAGTGCCTCGACCCTAATCTCCATATGCGAGGCGTGGTACGTGCAGCGGCCGTCCTGAATCAGCAGCAACTGCGGCGATTCGTGTTCGATGCCCAGCGTCTGGGCCACGGCGTTCGAAACGGGCCGGTGCCGGAGCAGATCCAGGTAATAAGCCCGGACCGTATTACCCACCGCGCCGGGCCACTGCCGTTCGAGTCGGGTTTTGGCCAAGGCGCTGATCGAACAGCTTGTGCTGTGCTTGAAGATGGCCACCGGCCCGTTGGCCGATTGGGCCAGCAGCGCGTCAAGCTCGGCCAGGGAAGAAAGAGGAAGCCAATGCATCAGAGAAGGAAATGAGTTAAAAAAGTCTGTACATTCCGCTGAATCAGCGGGTTCTGAAAACGTTACTGGGGTCACGCTGTTCGGCGCCCTAAGCCCTTTCAGCGGTCTTTTTTTCGCAGCCGCTTACGGGTCAGCACGGCGGCATCGGTCACCTGGGCTTCGCCTTTTTTATTGAATTGGAAGTTTTCGCGGCCGTCGCCAGCTTTGACTGCTTTGTGCCCTGGCTTGTTGAGCTTCATATTGTAGGCGCTCATATTCAGGTGGGTCTGGCTGAATTCGCGGGCCTCGGGGTCGCGCCGAATCTGGCGGCGGGCCTGCCGCTCGGCCCGGCGGGTTTCAGCCCGAAGCTGGGCATCGGTCTGATGCGCAATCTGGGCGGAGGCGGCCGGGGCGCCCATCATCAGCCAGGCGGTCAGGCATAAACAGGGCGCAAAAGCGAAGGAAGTTTTCATCGGATTCGGGTCAGGGGAAGGTAAAAAGCGACCGCCAGATACTTCCGGTAAGTCGCGCGCGCGCCTGCTGAGGTCAAAACGTAATTCCGAGGAAAGACCGTTGCCCCGTACGGCGCTTATTCCGCAGGTTTTTGTACTTCTTCTTTTTGATCAGGCCCTGCTTATCCGACGAATAACCGCCGCCGCCGATGGAGCGCCCGGCGTCGGCCTGCGCGGCCGTGGCGGATTCGTCCACCTCGCCCTGTCCCTCCTGCTTGGTTTGCGCGGCCGTACCCACCGATTTCTTCTTTTTCAGAAAGCCAAACAGCCCGCCCTTGGACTCGTCGGTCGGGCAAGGCATTTTGCGGGAAGTCTGGCAGGCGGGTGCCGTAAGCAGGCAGGCGGCGAGCAGCAGGACGGGGAGGCGCATCACGTTTTCGTTGTTCGTTAGTGGTTGTTCGTTGTTGGTTGTTTGTCGCCAGGCGGCAGGGATTACGTCGGGCGACAATCAACTAACTGTTCGTTAATAATGATGAGTCGCCAGACGGCCGGAATTGCGTCGTGCAACGACCAACGATCAACCAACAACGAATTAATACGCCAACAATTCCGCCACTTTGGCCCGGAAGCGCGCGACGGGCAGAAACTCTTTCTCCAGGGGCGGGGCAAACGGCACGGCCGTGTCCAGGGAGCCGATGCGCGCCACGGGGGCATCGAGCGCACTAAAGCTGTGCTCCGAGATCCAGGCGGCGATTTCCGCGCCGATGCCGCCCGTCAGCGTGTCTTCGTGCAGCACCAGCACGCGGCCGGTTTTCGTCACGGTGCGCTGCACGGCTTCGGTATCCCACGGGATCAGCGTGCGCAGGTCCAGCACGTCGATGCTCAGGTCGGGCTGCTCTTTCAGCAGGTCCAGCGCCCAGTGGACGCCCATTCCGTAGGTAATGATGCTCAGGTCGGTACCTTCAGCGGCGAGCGCGGCTTTGCCGATCTCCGTCGTGTAGTACGCATCCGGCACCGCCGCCGAGATGGCCCGGTACAGCGCCTTGTGCTCGAAGTACATCACCGGATTTGGGTCTTCGATGGCGGCCGTGAGCAGCCCCTTCGCGTCAATGGGGTTCGACGGGTAGACGATTTTCAGGCCCGGCACGTGGAAAAACCACGCTTCGTTGGACTGCGAGTGGAACGGCCCGGCGGCCGTGCCCGCGCCGGTGGGCATCCGGACCACCACGTCGGCGTTCTGCCCCCAGCGGTAGTGGCTCTTGGCGAGGTTATTCACGATCTGGTTGAAGCCGCAGGTCACGAAGTCGGCAAACTGCATCTCGACCACGCTTTTCTGCTTCCGGATGCTCATGCCCAGGCCGATGCCCACGATGGCCGACTCGCACAATGGCGTATTCCGCACCCGGCCCTTACCGAACTGCGCCACGAAGCCGTCGGTGATCTTGAACACGCCGCCGTACTCGGCCACGTCCTGGCCCATGATCACCAGTTCCGGGTGGCGCTCCATGGCCTGGCGCAGGCCGTCGGAAATGGCATCGACGAGGCGCTTCTCGCTCGTGGGGCCGGCCGCTGCCACGACTTCTTGGGTGAATGGCCGGTACATATCGGCAATCTCCTCCTGCACGTCGCACGTCACGGCGGGCTGGGCGAAGGCTTCTTCCAGCCCCGCGTCGATCTGCGCCTTGAATTTGTCGCGCAGCTCCTGCTGGTGGGTTTCGGTCAGGACGCCGGTTTCGAGCAGGTAGCGCTGGTAGTTTTCGACGGGGTCTTTCTTCGCCCACTCTTCGAACAGCTCGCCGGGCACGTACTTGGTGCCGGAGGCTTCCTCGTGGCCGCGCATCCGGAAGGTCATCGCCTCCAGCAGCACCGGGCGCGGGTTTTCGCGCATCGACTCGGCCAGGCGCTTCACCGTGTCATAGACTTCGAGGACGTTGTTGCCGTCCACCTGCACGGCTTCCATCCCGTAGGCTGGTCCCTTATCGATGAAATACCGGAATTTGAACTGCTCGTTGGAGGGCGTCGAGAGGCCGTAGCCGTTGTTTTCGATCACGAAGATGACCGGCAGGTTCCAGACCGCCGCCACGTTCAGCGCCTCGTGGAAATCGCCTTCCGACGCGCCGCCGTCGCCGCTGTACGTCAACGTGACGCGCTTCTTCTTTTCCAGCAGATCGGCCAGCGCGATGCCGCCCGCCACGGCGAGCTGCGGCCCGAGGTGCGAGATCATCCCTACGATGTGGTGCTCGTTGGTGCCGAAGTGAAACGAGCGGTCGCGCCCCTTGGTGTAGCCCGTCCGCTTGCCCTGAAACTGCGCGAACAGCCGCCCCAGCGGCACCTCGCGGCCCGTGAATACGCCCAGGTTGCGGTGCAGCGGCAGGATGTACTCGTCGGGGTTGAGCGCCAGCGTGGAGCCGACCGCGATGCCCTCCTGCCCGATGCCCGAAAACCACTTGCTCACGCGCCCCTGCCGGAGCAGGATCAGCATCTTTTCCTCGATCATCCGGGGCAGCAGCAGCCCCTCGTAGAGGCGCAGCAGGTCGGCGTCGGTATAGGTCTTGCGGTCGAAGGTCATGGCCGAAGTGACGGGGGCGATTGGTGCGGCGAGGGGTTCAGCAGTTTGCATCCGGCAAAGGTACGGGGGCGGGGTTGGGGCATTACCAGTATCTTCGCTGGCCTACCGTACCCCGTCCTAATGCCGAAGCTGTACGAATACCTCGGGCTGGTCATTTTCTTCTACTCCAACGAACACGAGCCGGTGCACGTCCACGCCCGGCACGGAGCCGCCGAAAGCAAGGCGGAGTTTCTGATCGAGGACGGAAAAATCACCGAAATCCGGCTGTCGGCGGTCGGTAACAAGCCGCCGCTGACCGGGCGCGACCTGCAAAACTTCAAAGACTTACTGGGCGTTTACGCCGACGAGATTGTCAGCAAATGGGTTGATTTCTTCGTCTACCACAAGCGCCTTTCCCCCGTCATCATTACCCGCAAACTGTCGTGAGGTTCGTTGAACTGCCCATCCCCGCCCCCCTCACCGCGTCGGTACGGCACGTCGTGGCTGCCTGCCTGGTGCAGGACTATGAGCTGGCGATCACGTTTTCGGACGGCACCACCCGGCGGGTAGACATCGCGCCTTTCCTCCGGCACGCGCACCACCCGGCCGTGCGCGTTTATCTGGACCCCGCGCGCTTCGCCGCCTTCACCGTCCGCGACGGCGACCTGATGTGGGGCGATTATGACCTGATCTTCCCGGTAGAAGACCTGTACGCGGGCCACGTGCAATAAGCAGCCCCCCACGGTGGCGGGGCGGCAATAAGGGCCGACCGGGGGCACGAAAAAGCCCCGCCGGGGGAGGGCGAGGCATTAGATAAGGCGTTATGGACGGATGACAAAACTTACCGGCGCATTACACCACGTACTAACAACGCGGCCTTTTTGACGCCCAGGCTTCCAGCGCGGCATCTGCTGAACAATGCGTAAGGCTTCCGCGTCGCAATCGGCCCGCAAGGCCTTCTTCACCTGCGGCTCCGTTACGGTACCCGTCGAATCGATAACAAACCGCATGATCACCTTTCCCTGCACCCCGTCAGCTATTGCTTTGGGTGGGTACTGAACACTCGTTTTAAGATACTCAACGTACTTGCCCAAACCGCCAGGGTATTCTGGGAGCACTTCTGGCTCCTCGTAAATACCACGCGCATCAGCGACCCCGTTGGCGTTGGGATTAGTCGCCACGCCGCTACGGGGCGGCGTCGCGCAGCCAATAAGCAGCGCCCCAATCAGGCTGCAAAGCGTTACACGTAGCGCTTTGAAAGGCCAGCTTAGTTGGCAAAATATTGTTGACCCCGTTTGCATCGGGCAAAGGTACGGGGGCGGGGTTGGGGCACGAAAAAGCCCCGCCGGGTTGGGCGGGGCTTTATTATGAACTATCGACTCATCCGGCTTTGTCCAGATTATCCCAGTTAAGGTCTAAATGTTTTTGAGAGAAGAAGTAATGCTGCTTTAGGATTGGCTTGTAGGTTGACACGTACCAATCGTAGCCTTTCCGAGCCAGAAACTGGACCTTGTTTTCATCTGTGCTGAGATCCCATCCACTGGTAGGGTCTCTGAACAACTTAAAGAACGCCTCTTCGTCTACTGCGTCTTTGAAATCCCAAGCAGCTCCCGAAGAGGGATAGAAAGTTGCGTCGGGCCCACCCGACTTGTTATTCAGAATGAGTTCCTCTAAATCGCTGATGCAAAAGCCCTCGACGTTTTCAAGACACCACTCTATGTAGTTTGGGGCGGCCACATACACGGCCCAAACTGGCAAGTCCTGGTACTTGCCGAAGGTGAAGTGACGGAACGAACCGTAAACCATCCAATGCATCTCAAAAACAACTTATGATTAACAGAAAAAGAAGCGCGGTAGCATAGTAGCCGCAAGATAGCAAAAACGCCCCGCCGGGTGGAAGTGCAACTTCCGTTACGAGCGCAACAAGTACGCTACCCGCTGCAAGCCATCATCGAACGACGAGCGCAACAGGCAGCCGAGCCGTTGCAGCTCCGCGAGCACATCGGGGTTACGGAAGTGCGCGTCCAACTCCAGAAACAGCTTCTCGCCAGCCGGCGCTTGTTCCAGATGTGACAGGATCGACGCAAACACGACCGCATCCTGCGGCGATAGGTTGAAGCGTTGTTCCGCTGCAAAGGCCGCTTCAACAACCACGGCGTCCTGCGCGATCACCGTTGCCACCCGAACTAGCCGGGACTGCACTTCGCGCAAGCGTGCCCGATTCTGCCCGCTCACTTCATTGAGCAACTCCGGAATCCGGAGCGCTTCTGCCGCAATAGTAGCCGTTGATACCGCCCGCCCAAGCTGCCGCAGGCCAGCGGTCATTTTTTCCGCCAACTCGCGGCTTTCCTGCTCGCGCCGGATCAAGGTCTCGTAGGGTTCCGTCAGGCTGAATGCCGGAAGCACCAGCTCGATTTTCCCAGCTTCCGCCAGCGCCAGCAAGCGTTGACAGCTCGCGTGCTGGCCGTGCTGAAAAGCTACCTCCAGCAAAAAGTTGGTTTCGATGTAAACTACCATCGCGTAGCGCGAACCTCGCTGACGACCCGGCCGCCTTGGATAGCCGCCAACAGACCCGATTCTTCCAGGAAAGGGCGCTGCTCATCGGTGGTCAAGAGGGCACTTCGCTCGTCAGTCAGCACATTGAGCCAAGCCGACAACATCAACTCTAAACCGAACGCGTTGACCATCCCGTCCGTGAGGCTGCTGGAATGCCCCCGATCAAATGGGCGCAATAGGGCGGTTGGCGCGGCCGTAAACGGGGCATCACCGCGAGGAACCGTTTCGGTCGGGTTCGGCCAGAGGTAGAACATATCCGGCATCGCCAGCAGAAAATAGGCGGCCTGACTGCCTTCCGCTTGCTCGAAAATCAACTGCGCCATTTGCCGTGCCCAAGCCGCCGAAGCGCCTTTTTTCGCTTTGATTTCCACCAGCAAGGCGGGCTTCTCATCGGCGTCAAAAACGACGAGATCGACAAGCGGAATTGATTTTTTCATAAAACGTCGGGCACTCGTCCGAATGCGAATCAAAAGTAGCGGCGCGCCCAGGTTGGTTCCTGGGCACGCCGCGTCTGCGTGCCCCCCCCTACGGCACCATACACCGCGCCGGCTGCGAAGGCGCACCGGGGCCGGCCGTGCCGATGGCCACCACCTGCACCCATACTTCCTGGCCCGAGGTGAGGTCAGGCCCGCCCACCCCTGCCAACGTACTGCAACTTACGCTACTTGCTGCACCGTTGCCGCAAACGTACCTTCGCTCTCCTTCTCACTTTCCCAATGGCTACCGTCAAACCGGCTTCCGCCCCACCGGCCACCATCACGCTCACGATTCAATCAGCGTCGCTTTCGGCGAAGCAGCTACTGGCTCGCGCGCACGCGCGCAGACGATACTGAACAGCCAGCAGGAGGTGCAGGTAGTTTCGGCCAAAACGACGAAAGCCACTAAACCAGCAACGGCCGCTGCTGAGGCCACGGTACTGCTGGACCGCTTCGGTACGCAAGCCAAAGCCGCCAAGCGCCGGGTGCCGCAGCGCGAGATCGACGCTGCCGTGGCGCGCGTCCGGGCCGAACAATATGCCAACGGACACCACGCACCCGATGCCACCGAAGGGCCTGCGCGTCATTCTTGACACCAACATGTGGATCAGCCGGCTGCTCGACCCCAAAGAGCCAATCGGCGACTTCCTGCGGCCGTTTCTGACGGATAAGCTTACTCCCCCTCCCCGAACACCACGGCGTTATAAACCTCCGCCAGCGGCAGCTCTACTCCCAGAGCAGTCAGCGGCAAGGCTTCGGCCAGGTCTTCGTAGAGCGCCACGGTCCAGAGCCGGGCGCCCGGCTCGCGGCTGTAGAGCAGGACGCTGACTTCGTCGGTCGATACCAGCGCGTAGTGCCGCAGCGAAGGCAACGTCTGGTACCACACGAACTTGCGGGTCTGGTCGTTGAAGGCCGTGGATTCGGACAGCACCTCGATGAGTAGCACTGGATTCAGCAGCGCGGCGGGATTGGTGCCGGGCTGGTACTGCCACTCGCCGCAGGCGACCACCACGTCGGGGTACACGTACCCGCGCTTGGCCGGAATATGGACCCGCTGATCGCTCGAAACAGCTCGGCATTCGCGGCCTTTCAACAGATTGCGCAGCTCGCCGGCCACGTTGTTGACAATAAAATTGTGGACGGGCTGCGCACCGGCCATCGCCACGATTTCGCCGTCGTAATACTCCAGACGGCCTTCGGTAGTGGCCGCGTCGAGCCGAAAGTATTCGGCCTCCGCGACGTGGTTGATCGACAGCACCCGCGCGTACCGGGGTGGCACGGGCGGGTACCAAACGGGCGCGGCGGGGTTTGGCGGCGCGGGCAAACGTTCGGCGGCGGACATCAGCGGGCGGTTTTAGGGTTTCAAAACGGGTGCGCTCCCCGCCTACAGCTCCTTCCGCAGGCGGGCCACTGGAATGCCGAGCTGCTCGCGGTACTTGGCCACCGTGCGCCGGGCGATATTGTAGCCCTTGGCGTTGAGCAGCTCCTCGATCTTGTCGTCGGAAAGCGGGTTGAGCTTTTCCTCGGCCTCGATGATGGCCTTCAGGATGTGCTTGACCTCGCGGCTCGACGCGTCCTCGCCCGAATCCGTAGCGATGCCTTCGGAGAAGAAGTATTTCAGCGGATAGACGCCGAACTCGGTCTGTACATACTTCGAGTTGGCGACGCGGCTGATGGTCGAGATATCCATCCCGATTTCGGTGGCGATGTCCTTCAGAATCATCGGCCGGAGCTTGCCTTCGTCGCCGGACACGAAGAACTCGCGCTGGTGGCGCACGATGGCGTCCATCGTCCGGAGCAGGGTTTGCTGCCGCTGCCGGATGGCGTCGATGAACCAGCGCGCGGCGTCGAGCTTCTGCTTGACGAACTGGACGGTTTCCTTCAGGCGCTTGTCCTTCTTGTCGGACTTATCATAGGCCTGAAACATTTCCGTGTACGAGCGGGCCACTTTCAGCTCCGGCGCGTTGCGCGCGTTCAGCGTCAGGCTGAGCGAGCCGGTGTCGTTGTTGAGCAGAAAGTCGGGCGTCACAAACTGCGCCTTGCCGCCGACGCCACTCGTGGACGCCTCGCCCGGCTTCGGGTTCAGCTTCAGAATCAGGCCGATGGCAGCTTTCAGCTCATCGTCTTCCAGGTCGAGCTTCTGCTGAATCCGGGAATAGTGCTTGCGCGTGAACTCGTCGAAGGTATCAGTCAGGATGCGCTCGGCGTTGATCACGGTGGGGTCGTCGGAGTCGCGGCGTTCGAGTTGCAGCAGCAGGCACTCGCGCAGGTCGCGGGCGGCGATGCCGGGCGGGTCGAACTGCTGCACGAGCCGGAGCACCTGCTCAACCTGCTTGGCCGACGCCTCGACGTTGTGATAAAAAGCCAGGTCGTTAGCGATGGCTTCCAGGTCGCGGCGGATGTAGCCATCGCCGTCGATGGAGCCCACGAGCTGCGTGGCGATGGTCTGTTCAGTGTCGGTCAGGCTGAGGTAGCCCAACTGCTCCGACAACAGGTCGAGGAGCGTATCGGCGCCGGCCAGCGGCGATTCGCGCTCTTCCAGCTCGCCGGGGCCGTCGCCGGCCATTTTGTAGCCCGCAATCTCGTCGTCGTGGAGGTAGTCGTCGAGGTTTACGTCGTCGTTTTCGCGCTCGCGTTCCAGCTCGCGGTCGTCGAGGCGGTCATCGTCGGCGGCTTCGGGCGTGGGTTCGGGGTCGCGTTCCGGCTCGCGGTCATCGGACAGGTTGTCCAGTTCGCCGGTAGCGGCGGCTTCGGCGCGGTCCTCGCGGAAGTCTTCGTCGAGCGTGTTGTCGTCGTTGTCGAACTCCTCGTTGTCGGCGCTTTCGTCGTCGTCCTCGTCACGCTCTTCCTGCTCGTCGTCGCGCGCGTCGTCCTCGTCGGCATCCCCTTCTTCGAGGGCCGGGTTAGCTTCCAGCTCTTCTTTGATGCGCATCTCCAGCTCGGCCGTGGGGATTTGCAGCAGCTTGATGAATTGAATCTGCTGGGGCGAAAGCTTCTGGCCCAGCGACTGGCGCAGATCGAGGCGTTGCATAGACGTGAAGGAATGGTTCGGGGGCGTGGGACGGCCTCCAAACCCGAAGGTCGGGAATCAGGACGAAGGTACTCGTCGTGGCCCCGAAAGGTTGGCTGCCGCGCCCTGCCCGACTGCGCGGGGTGCTGGCGCGCCCTCAGCGGCAGTACGGCCTCAGAACGCCGACTCGAAGCCCGCGAAGAGCGGCGCCACGGCGTCTTTGTCGGAAACCAGCGGCGCTACCTCGTGGCCCCAGTCGATGGCCAGCGTGGGGTCGTCCCAGCGCAAGGCGCCTTCGGTTTCGGGGTGGTAGTAGTCCGAACACTTGTAAAAGAAGACGGTGTCTTCTTCCAGCGCTAGGAAGCCGTGCGCGAAGCCTTCGGGGATGAAAAGCGCATTGCCGAGGGCCGCATCCAGCACCAGGCTATACTGTTGCCCGTAGGTGGGCGACGCCCGGCGAATATCGACCACCACGTCGAGGGCGCGGCCGGCCACCACCCGCACCAGCTTAGCCTGGGCGTGCGGCGGGCGCTGAAAGTGCAACCCGCGCAGCACCCCGCGCCGCGAAACGGACTGGTTGTCCTGCACGAACTGCGTCGTGACGCCGTGCTGGGCCAGCACGCGCGCGCTGTAGGTTTCGGCGAAATAGCCGCGCTCATCAGAGAAGCGGCGGGGCGTGAAGGCCACCAGGCCAGGCAACAGGTCAGTATGAACTTCCAAAAGAAAATAAGCCGTGGCGACGCGCTTTCAGGGCGCCACCGGTGAGGGTTGGGGTTGCAAAGAAACGGCCCCGGCGGGCTGCCGGGTGGCGCGGGTCACGGCGTCGAAGTAGGCAGCGATCACCACCCGCTGGTCGAACTTACTGACGGCCAGCGCCCGTCCGGCTTCGCCCATTGCCTGCAAAGCCGCTTCGGGCAGGGCCAGTACGCGCCGCATCGCCCCGGCGAGTGAAGCGCCGTCGCGAACGGCACACAGCAAACCGTTGCGGCCATCTTGTACGGTTTCGCGGCAGCCGGGCACATCGGTCGTGACGATGGGTTTGCCCAGGGCAGCGGCTTCGAGCAGGGTTTTCGGGGTGCCTTCGCGGTACGACGGCAGCACGACGCAATCGGCGCGGTGCATCACCGCCGCCACGTCGTCGGACGTGCCGAGCCATTCCACGGCGCCTTCGCGGAGCCATTCCTCGAACGTAGCGCGCGGGACGCCGATGCCGCCGGCCTCGTCCAGCCCGCCCAGCAACTGACATTTCACGGCCACCCCGAACTCCGCCCGGAGCGCCCGCGCGGCCTCGAAGTATTCCACGATGCCCTTTTCGTAGAGCACCCGCGCCACCATCAGAAACGTGAACGGCGCGCCGCGCCGCCACGGGCCGGGCGCGGGCCGAAAGCGGTCTGTATCGACTCCGGAACCCGGCAGCAGGCCCGTGATGGCGGGCCGTAGCAGGCCGTGCTGGAGGAAAAGGTCGCGGTCGTCAGGGTTCTGAAAGAAGACCGTCGCCGGAAACTGAAAGGCGAACCGGTAGAGCGCCAGCGCGACTTTCGACACCAGATTCTGCACGATGAAGACCGTGCCCAGGCCGCTGACGTTGTTGATGCTCGGCACCCCCGCCAGGCGCGCGGCCAGCGTGCCGTAAATATTGGGCTTGATGGTGTAGTGCAGCACCACGTCCGGTTTTTCGCGGCGATAGATGCCCAGCAGGCGGCGCATCAGCCCCAGATCCTTGGCCGGATTGGTGCCCTTGTTTTCCATCGGCAGCGCCACGTAGCGGCAGCCTGCAGCCACCAGCCGGTCAGAGTAGGCGTCCGGCGGCGCAATGGCCAGCACCTCGTGGCCAGCGTCCAGAAATGCCCGCACCAGCGGCAGCCGGAAGTTCCAAATATTCCAGGACGTGTTGATGACCAGGGCAATGCGCATTCTTCGACGGATGGGTGGGTGATGAGGTAGTGGGGTGGTGAGATGACCCAAAAAGCGCTTCAACGGCGCCGTACGCAACAGCTAAAGGCCAGCACCCTACACCAGGAGCCTGGCACCTACTACCCAGGGTTTCGCGCGGCAAAGGTAGCCAGTCGCTCGGCGGGGCTACCTTCGAAGTCTGAAAATGGCCCTGTCTTCAATGCCCACACGGCGCCTACTCTCCGGTTTATGGCTGCTGACCTTACTGATGAGCGCGTGCTCGCCGGACCCTAAGTCCGGAACCACGCCCACGGCCAGTGTTTCCGTCGCACCTCCCCCGGATACTACCGGCGGCCTGGCCGGGCGCCTGCTCTACAAGCAGAACTGCGTCCGGTGCCACGGCATCAACGGTGACAAGTGTATGCTGTCGGCCCGCAACCTCCAGGAAAGCACCCTGCCGTTGGCAGCGCGAGTGGCGCTGATACAGGCCGGGCGCGGCAAGATGCCCGCTTTCAGCCCGCGCCTCAACCCGACCGAAGTGGAAGCCGTAGCGCGCTGGAGCAGAATGCTGTACCGGAAACCCATAGGTGGTGCGGTGGTGAGGTAGTGAAGGTCAGGTATCAGACAAAAAACGACCGCCACCGTACCACCCCACCACCTCGCTACCGCACCACCCGATTCAATGATCGAGAAAAAGAAATTCCATTCCACCGCCGCGCGCCAGGAGACGGCCGTGCTGATTGCCGTGCCGCCGAAACAGCAGCGCGAGGAGCTGACCACCGAATACCTCGACGAGCTGGCCTTTCTGGCCGAAACCGCTGGCGTGACCACCGTCAAGCGGTTCGTGCAGCGGCTCGAAGAACCGGATCAGCGCACCTACATCGGCAAGGGCAAGGTGGCCGAAGTCAAGGCCTGGATCAAGGACCAGGACATTGATATGGTGATCTTCGACGACGACCTCAAGCCGTCGCAGCAGCGCAACCTGGAAGAAGAACTGGGGGTGAAGATTCTGGACCGGACGCTGATGATTCTGGACATCTTTGCCCTGCGGGCGAAATCGGCCACAGCCCGGACGCAGGTTGAGTTGGCGCAGTATCAATACCTGCTGCCGCGCCTGACGGGCCTCTGGACCCACCTGGACAAACAGGCTGGCGGTGTGGGTACGCGCGGGCCGGGCGAAACGGAGATCGAAACAGACCGCCGGATCGTCCGCGACCGCATCACACTGCTCAAGGAGCGCCTCGAAGAGTTTGAGAAGCAGGCCACTACGCAGCGCAAAACCCGCTACGGCATCGTGCGGGTGGCACTGGTGGGCTACACCAACGTTGGCAAATCGACGCTGATGAACCTGCTGGCGAAAGGCGCCGACGTATTCGCGGAAAACAAGCTCTTCGCCACCGTCGATGCCACGACGCGTAAGGTGGTGCTGGAGGGGCTGCCGTTTCTGCTGAGCGACACCGTGGGCTTCATCCGCAAGCTGCCGACGCGGCTGATCGAGTCATTCAAAAGCACGCTGGACGAAATCCGCGAAGCCGACCTGCTGCTCCACGTCGTGGACCTGTCGCACCCCGCCTTCGAGGAACAGATTCGGGTGGTGAGCGAAACGCTGCGCGAACTGGGCGCTTCTGACAAACCCACGTTGCTGATTTTCAATAAAATTGATCAGTACGCCGCCGACGAAATCAGCAATGGCAAGGAACGCCCCTCGCTCGACGAACTGCGGGAAACGTATATGGCCAAGCTCCACGCGCCGGCCGTGTTCGTGTCGGCTACTGACCACACCAATATTCAAGAACTGCGCCTGGCTCTGACCGAACGGGTGCGCACCGTCCACCGGACCAATTACCCCAACCGGCCGCAGGACACCTGGGCGGAGCCGCAACCAGATGCCGTCTAAGTAGTTCTGACTGAAAACGACGGCTGACCGGAGCGCGACCTTGCGGACGTTGCCCGTGCGGAATAGCGGCGACGGCAAGGTCGTACTTCGGCCAAAAAGCGCCGCTTACCCTGGAAATGCCGCCGCTTGGGCACGGACCTGCCCGTATGGACGTTGCGACGGCGTACTTTCGCCGTACGCGCTGTTATTCCTTACCTGAACCGCCGGGTCGGGCCAGCAGCAAGCGGCCCCACCCCGCGGAACGCCACCAAAACCTTGCGCTTTTTTTATCTGCGTATTATTATGAAGCTGTTTTCGTTGTGCGGGCTGCTCGTGCTGCTGCCAGAGGCGGTTTGTGCCCAAGCAGGTCGAACTAGTGCGCGCACCGCCGTGGCGCCGCCGCCGCCGCCCGTCACGCGGGTCGAGCTGCTGCCCGGCACCGAACGGCTGGAAGGCGGGCGTTTCAACGGCGAAGAGATCCGGAAGCTGATTGGTAATGTGCGCTTTAAGCAGGGGGACATTCTGCTTTCCTGCGATTCTGCCTACCAGTACGCGCCGCCTTCAAACCGCATCGAGGCGTTCTCGAATGTGCGCCTCGTGCAGGCCGATACCGTGACCATCACGGGCCAGCGCCTGACTTACGACGGCGACCGCCGCACCGCCCGGATGACCAGTCCGCCGCCCGTGCCCGTGACGATGACCGACCCCCGGATGACCCTCACGACGGACGCGCTGGACTATGACGTCAACCGAAAGGTAGCCTCCTATGCCACCGGCGGGCATTTGCAGGACCCTGAAAATCAACTCGATTCGCGGCGCGGCGCTTACGACACGCAGGCGAAGACCTTCCGCTTCAGCAAAGCTGTCAAGCTGCGGAATAAAGACTACGACATCGCCACCGATACGCTCCTTTACAACACCCTTAGCAAAATAGCCACCTTCCTGGGGCCGACCACGTTGCGCGGCCAAAAGGGCGATCTTTATGCCGAAAACGGCACTTACAATACCCGTACCCGGCAATCGGACTTCAAGCGCAACGCCCGCGTCGAGACGCCGAGTTACCGCTTGGGGGGCGACCGGCTCAAATTCGACGAGAAAACCGGCATCGGCGTGGCGGTTGGGCACGTGACGCTGGTCAGCAAGCAAGATTCGGTGATCATTCGGGGCGATTACGGTCGCGCCAACCGGCCGCTGGGGCGCTCGTTTGTGAGCGGCGCGCCGGTACTGGAAAGCATCAGCCGGGGCGATACGATGCTGATCGGCGCCGATACGCTGGTGGCCACCGACGCCCGCCGCACCCCGCAGGGCGACTCCGTACCACGGATGATTTTCGCCTATCGGAAAGTGCGCATCTGGAACAAACAGCTTCAGGGTACCTGCGATTCGCTGACCTACAACCTCCGCGATTCGGTAATTTTCCTCAACCGCCGGCCGCTGCTGTGGGCTTCCAAAAGCCAGCTCAAGGCCGATTCGATGCGGCTTTACCTCAAAAAACGCCGCCTCGACCGGCTCGTGCTGCGCACCAATTCGTTCATCGTATCGCAGGACACGCTACGCGATTTCAATCAGGTAAAAGGGCGGCATATGGTGGCCTATTTCCGCGCCAACCGGCTGCACAACGTGACGGTGGACGGCAACGGCGAAAGCCTGTATTATGCCCTCGACGGTGATTCGGCCGTCACCGGGATGAACAAAGTGGTCTGCGCCAATATGCGCCTGGCCTTTGGCGATGACCGGCAGTTGGCGTCCATCTCGTTTCTGACCAAGCCCGACGCATCCTTCATTCCGCCGCAGGAGCTGAAACCCGCCGACGAACGCCTGAGCGGGTTTGAGTGGCACCCCAGCGAGCAGCCCACGCGCCGCAGTATGTTCGGGCGCCGCACGGTTTGGGTGCCCACTGCCAAACCGAAACCGGCTAAAACCACCGGCAAAAAAGCGCGCACCTAAAGGAGGGCCGATGCTGACCCAAAATCGGCAACCCGCCCGCGCCGCCGATTTCGTACCTTTGCGCCCCGAATGCCGAATCCTGCCTGCCGCGTTGCTGTGTTACGTTCCCTGTTCCGCCTCCGGCTGTTGGCCGTGCTGACGCTGAGCCTGGTGGTCAGCGCCGGGTGCAGCAAGTTCCAGCGGGTACTGAAGAGCGACTCCGTGGACGAGAAATACAAAGCCGCCGTGGCGTACTACGACGAAGGCAAGTACGAGAAATCGACCATTATTCTGGAAGAACTGCTGCCGCTACTGCGGGGCCGGCCAGAAGCCGAAAAAGCCGCTTATCTGTTCGCGCAGGGCGAATTCAAACAGCAATATTATGAACTGGCGTCGTTCCAGTTTCGGTCTTTCGTCGAGACGTACCCGCGCTCGGCCTTTGCTGAGGAGGCGTCGTTTCTGTACGTGAAGGCGCAGTACCTGTCGTCGCCGAAGTTTGATCTGGACCAGAGCACGACGACGACGGCGCTGGAAGCCATCCGCGACTTTCAGGTGCGCTACCCGGACTCTCCATACCGGAAACAGGCCCAGGACTTCAGTGAAGAACTGACAGCCAAGCTCGAACAAAAAGCGTTCGAGGGCGCCAAGCTCTATTACAACCTCCGCTACTACCAGTCGGGCGTAACGGCCCTGACGACGTTCCTGAAGGAACACCCCGGCTCGCGGTATTCCGAGGAAGCTACCTTCCTGCGCCTTTCCGCGCAGTACGACCTCGGCGTTCACAGCGTGCCGGAAAAGCAGCGCGAGCGCTACCTGGAAGCCGTGGCCTTCTACCAGGGCTTGATAGACGCGTATCCGCAGTCGAAATACCTGAAAACCGCCGAAAGCTTTTACGACAACGCCCAACGCCAGCTTCAGAAGTTGAACAAGGACCAGCCGGAAGCTAAGAAGTAAAACCTGAGTGACTGAGTGTGCTGAGTGACTGAGTGATTATTTCTAACGACATTCATCACCAGTCACTCAGTCACTCGATCACTCGATCACTCAGTAAAATAATATGATCCGCACCGAATCCATCCCAGCGTCTATCGTGACGCGCAACGTGGCCGACCTGGGCCTCGAAACCGGTAATGTGTACGAAGCACTGTCCGTGATTTCCAAGCGTGCCAACCAGATTTCGATCAAGCTCAAGCAGGAGCTGAACGAGAAACTGGCCGAGTTCGCCACCACCGCTGACAACCTGGAAGAAGTCTTCGAGAACCGCGAACAGATCGAGGTATCGAAGCAGTACGAGCGCCTGCCGAAGCCCGCCACCATCGCCATCGAGGAGTACACCCGCGGCGAACTGGTGCACCGCCTGCTGACCCCCGAAGAGGAGCAGGAAGCCCTGGCTGCTGCCGCGCAGCGCGCCCTGGAGCGCCCGATGCGGCGGATGTAATTTTTAATGAGGAATGAATAATGAAGAATGAGAAATTGGCAGCAGCCGGTTTTCATTCCTCATTCTTCCTTCCTCATTCCTCATTCCAATGAACCTCCTGCTCGGCGTTAGCGGCTCCATTGCGGCGTGTAAGGCGCCCGCGTTGGTGCGGCTGCTGGTGAAGGCGGGCCACGACGTGCGCGTCGTCCTGACCCAGGGCGGCGCGCAGTTCGTTACGCCCCTGACGCTGGCCACCCTCGCGCGCAACCCCGTGCTGACGCAGTTCGTGACCAACCCCGCCACCGGCGAATGGGCGAACCACGTGGAGTTGGGCCTCTGGGCCGACCTGCTGCTGATTGCCCCCGCCTCTGCTGATACCCTGGCGCGACTGGCCACGGGTGCCTGCCGCGCGCTGCTCGACGCCGTGTACCTGTCGGCGCGCTGCCCGGTGGCCGTGGCTCCGGCGATGGATCTGGATATGTACCAGCACCCTGCCACCCAACGCAACCTGGCCACTCTGCGCGCGGATGGCGTGACCGTCCTCGACTCGCCGGCTGGCGAACTGGCCAGTGGCCTGAGCGGGCCAGGCCGGATGCTGGAACCGGAGGACATCGTGGCCTGGGTGGGGCAGTTTGAGATAGAGCGAATGAGCGATTGACGTGATGGCGCGACCGTGCTGCCGATCATCAACCCATCAATCAAAAATCACTCAATCGCTCAATCGCCAATGGACTTAAAAGTACTGATCACGGCCGGGCCGACTTACGAACCACTTGATCCCGTACGGTTCATCGGCAACCATTCGTCGGGCAAGATGGGTTACGCGCTGGCCGAAGCCTGGGCGGCGGTGGGCGCCCAGGTCACGCTCGTCAGCGGCCCGACGGCGCTGCCCGACCCGGTTTCGCCGCTGATCGAAACCATCCGGGTGATGACCGGTGCCGAGATGTATGCCGCAGCCGCCCGCGTGGCGCCCGGCTGCCGGGTCTGGGTCTTCGCTGCCGCCGTGGCCGACTATCGACCAGCCGAAGTGTCCGGCACCAAAATCAAGAAGCACGGCGAACGATTGACGCTGGAACTGGTTCGGAACGTGGACATTGCCGCCACGCTGGGCGCCACCAAACGGCCCGGCGAACAATTCAGCCTGGGCTTCGCGTTGGAAACGCACGACGAGCTAACCCACGCCCAGGCTAAATTGCGGAGCAAGCAGTTTGACCTGGTGGTGCTGAACTCGCTGGCCGATGCCGGCGCCGGTTTCCGGCACGACACTAACCGCGTAACGCTGATCGACGCTACCGGCATCACGCCGCTGCCGCTGATGGCGAAAACCGCCGTGGCCGCCGAAATCGTAGCGGCAGTGCAGGCGCGACTGGCGCGTTAGCCAGAGCTTTGTCTTCGCGGGGTCGCCACTCAGCGGCACTGAAGACTGACTGCTGAACGACAGGCCATTAGCCGAGCATTGCTTCATTCCCTAGAAACGACAAACCGCTTGAAACGCTTCCTGACACTTGCTTTTTTTGCGCTGATCAGCTTCGGCACCCGCGCCCAGGAACTGCAATGCCAACTCACGATCAACTCGGAGCGGGTGCAGATCACGGACCGGCAACTGATCCAGGATATGGAGCGGGCGATGAACGACTTTATGAACACCCGGCGCTGGACCAGCGACGCTTACCGGCCGGAGGAGCGGATCAAGGTCAAAATGGTGGTGACCTTGCAGGAAGTGCCGCAGGTGGGGGTGTACAAGGCCATCGTGCAGGTGGTTTCGACGCGGCCCGTGTTCGGCACCGGTTATGAAACGGTGCTGCTTTCGGCCGTCGATAAGCAGTGGGAGTTCGAGTACCTGCCGTCGCAGCCGCTGCAGTATTCCGAAAACTCTTATACCTCGACCCTGGCGTCGCTGCTGTCGTTCTACGCCTACATCATCATCGGGATGGACCAGGACTCGTTCACCCGTCTCGGCGGTTCGCCGTACTACGACCGCGCCCTTCAGATCGTGACCAACACGGCGGCGCAGGCGGGAAGTAACCCCGGCTGGAATTCCTTCGGCGATACCCGCGCCCGCTATTTTCTGCTGACCAACCTCCAGGACCCGCAGTTGGAAGGGATGCGCACCGGGGCCTACCAATACTACCGCCTCGGCCTCGACCGCTTCGCCGAGAAGCCCGAAGAAGGCCGCGCGGCTATCTACAAAGCTTTGCAGGACGTGCAGAAATCCGTGCAGGTGCGGCCGGGCACGGCGCTGGTGCGAGCGTTCTTTGAGGCAAAGTCCGACGAACTGGCCAACGTTTTCAAGAACGACCCCAAACGCGACCAGAAAGCCGCCGTTTTCACGCTGCTGACGGATATCGACGCGCCGAACTCGCAGAAATATCAGGTGCTGGCGCGGTAAGTGGGCGGTAAATCATTTTTCATTTTTCTACAATGAGCCAAGCCGTTGCCCCGCCGCCCGCGGCTTCGTACGCGGAACTGATTTTACAGGAACTGACCGACGCCTCGCCGCTGGTGCAGCAGGAGGTGCTGGATTTTCTGCGGTTTTTGAAAACCCGACCGGCCTTAACGCCGATGCCGCTGATGGTGCCTGAAGGTGATCCGCCCATTCACTTATTAAGTGAAGCGGCTCTGGCCGAAGATTGGCTCTCACCTGAAGATGAAGAAGCGTGGAAAGATTTGTAAGTGGGGAAGTAGTGGTAATGCCATTTCCGTTTTCGGATTTGAGCGCCAGTAAGCAACGCCCGGCCGTGGTAGTGGGCGTAATGCCGCAAGGCGACTTGATTCTGTGTCAAATAACGTCCAAAATGCCGCGCGATGCGCACGAGGTGTTAATTCAGTCCAAGGACTTTAGCGTCGGCGAGTTGGCACATACTTCCACGATTCGGCCAGGCAAACTATTTACGCTGCATCAACGCCTGATCAGCCGTCGGGCCGGTATTATTTCGGCAGAAAAAATGGTTCAGGTCCGCACCGCTCTTCGCCACCTGCTTCAGCTATGACGACCACCGGCCTGCGCCAGGTTCGGCTATCTTCGCCTACGGCCGACGCCCTGCGCCCGCTGCTGGGCCGCGCCGCTCAGGTGGTATTGGCCGACGGCAATGCTCTGAACGGCCACCTGGAAGCCGTGACAGACACCGCGCTGCGCCTGCGCCTGAGCGCGCGCCTACCCGCCGTGGAATGGCCCCTGACGGACGTCCGCGAGGTGATCGTGGACCACCCCGCGCCGTGGTAAGCTCGTAAAGGTGCCCCAAGCGTCAGCAACACAAGCAACAGGAAAACAGCAACTTAGAAACAAGCAACGCCAATGCTCGCCGACCTGCGCATCGACAATTACGCCCTGATTGAGCACCTGCACCTCAAACCGTCGGGCCGGCTAACGATCATCACCGGCGAAACGGGCGCGGGGAAGTCGATTATGCTCGGCGCCATTGGCCTGCTACTCGGCAACCGCGCCGATTCGCGGCTGCTGTTCAATCAACAGGCGAAATGCGTGATCGAAGGGACGTTCGACGTGGGCCACCATCCGGAAGTGCTGGAAATCTTCCGGGCGGAAGACCTGGATATCGAAGCCGACGGCCTGGCGCTGCTGCGCCGCGAGATCACGCCCGCCGGCAAGAGCCGCGCCTTCGTGAACGACACGCCCGTGACCCTCGAAACGCTGCGGCGCATCGGCGAGCACCTGGTCGATATTCATTCCCAGCACGATACGCTGCTGCTCGGCGACACCGAGTACCAGCTTTCGCTGCTCGACGCCTACGCGGGCCTGCAACCGCTGCGTGGGCGCTACCAAGAGGCATTCCGGGGGTTCCGCAAGGCTGAAGCCGACGTGAAGCGGCTCGACACCGAACTGGCGCGCAACCAGCGCGAGCTGGACTACAACACCTTTCTGCTCAATGAGCTGACCGAAGCCCGCCTGCGCGACGGGGAAGCCGAGGAACTGGAAGAAGAGCTGAAAGTGCTGGAAAACGCCGAAGAAATCAAAAGCAAGCTGACCCAGGCCGCCGACGCGCTGACCGAGAGCGAATACGCCGCTACCAGCACCCTGAAAACCGTCACCACGCTGCTGAACCAGCTCGTCAATTTCTCGACTGAATATGCTGCGCTTCGCGAACGTCTACAAAGTGCGCTGATTGAAGTGGACGATATTGCCGCCGAGCTGGCTGATGCCGAACGCCGCACCGAAGCCGACCCGCAGCGCCTGGCCGACGTGGAGGCGCGCCTGAACACCCTGTTCACGCTTCAGCGCAAGCACGGCCTGCGCACCACCGCCGAGCTATTGGCGCTGCAAGCCGACCTCCAGGGCAAAGTGGGCAATGTGCAGCACCTGGAAAGCGACCTGGAAGCCGCCCGCGCCGCGCGCAAAGCGGCCCGCGCCGCCGTGAAAGCCGTGGGCGAAACGCTCTCCGAGGGTCGTAAAGCCGCTTTTCCGCGCTTCGAGGAGCAGACCCGCGAGCTATTGGCCGAGTTGGGGATGCCCAACGCGCGCCTGGTGGTCAGCCATCAGCAACCGGCCGCGCCCGGCCCCAATGGCCTGGACGAAATCAGCCTGCTTTTCACCGCCAACCGGGGCGCCGCGCCGCAGCCGTTGGCGAAAGCGGCTTCCGGCGGCGAGTTTTCGCGCCTGATGCTGGCCGTCAAGTATTTGCTGGCCGACAAAACAGCCCTGCCCACCATCATCTTCGACGAAATCGACACCGGCATTTCCGGCGAGGTGGCGCTGAAAGTGGCCCGGCTGCTGCGCCAGATGGCCGCGCAGCATCAGTGCCTGGCCATTACGCACCTGCCGCAAATGGCCGCCGCCGGCGACCTCCACTATTTCGTGTACAAGGAGGAAGGCGCCGAGCGCACCATCAGCCGGCTGCGCATCCTGACCGATGCCGAACGCGTGACCGAAATCGCCCAGATGATTGGCGGCGCCCAGCCGGGCAAAGCCGCCGTGCAAAGCGCCAAAGAGCTACTCAAAGCCAAAACGCCCGTATCATAGCGTGCCGTGTTTCGGATTCCGGTCGCTTCCAAATGCTCCTCTCTCCCAATGATTTCTCCCGAAGAAGACGACCTTGAATTCGATGACGCTGCCGATGCGGCCGAAGACGGCCTGCACGCTGAAGGCGACGACGATACCGACGACTGGTTCGACGATGACGACGAAGATGACGACGAAGACGAGGCAGCTGACCTGACCGACGACGACGCCTTCGCGCCGCGCGCCGATTTTGCCGACGACGAGGACGCCAACGACGCGGATTATGCCGACGCCCACGGCGGACATCCGGCCGACGGGAATCCGCGTCCGGCGCGGCCTTTGCCGGAGCTGGCCGCGCGGACGCGGGCTTTCATCGCCGAACATCAGTTACTTGACTTGGAGCGCGATACGGTGCTGGTAGCCGTCAGCGGCGGGCGCGATTCGGTGGTGCTGCTCGATGTGCTGCACCGCTTGGGCGCGCGGGTGGCCGTGGCCCACGCCCATTTTGGGCTGCGCGCCGAGGAAGCCGACGCCGATGCCGATTTTGTGCGGAAGCTGGCCAAGAAGCTGGCCGTGCCGTTTCATCTGGAGCATTTCGCCACCCGGCAGTTCGCTGAGAAAGAGCAGCTTTCCACCCAAATGGCCGCCCGAACGCTGCGCTACGCCTGGTTCGGCAAGCTGGCGGGCGCGCACGGCTACGCGGCCGTCGCCACGGCCCACCACAGCGCCGATTCGGCCGAAACAATGCTGCTGAACCTGACGCGCGGAACGGGGCTGGCGGGGCTGCACGGGATTCCGGTGCGCGGCGCGCTGGCTGGTAGTGCGGCGCCCGTGGTGCGCCCGCTGCTGTTCGCGTCGCCCGATGATTTGAGCGACTACCTGGTCGAAACCCAGCTGTCCTGGCGCGAGGACGCTTCGAACGAGGAAAAAAAGTACCGCCGCAACCGCCTCCGGCACGATGTGCTGCCGGTGCTGCGCGAGCTGAACCCCAACCTCGACCAAACCCTGCAAGGCAGCGCCGAGCGCGTCCGGCAGGCCGAAGCGCTGGTGACGGAACGCGTGACGCAACTTCGGACCGAGGCTGTGACCGTGACGGCGGAATCGGTCAGCATTGATGTCAAAGCCCTCCAGAACACACCCGCCACCGCCCTACTGCTGGGCGAGTTGCTGCGCCCCTACGGCTTCGATTACGGCCAAAGTCGCGCCATTGCGGGCGCGTTCGGGGGGCTGAGCGGTACGCGTTTCGAGAGCGCCACCCACCGGCTCGTACTTGACCGGGGGCGCCTCGTGCTGACGGCCAAAGACCTGCGGCCGTTCGGCACCTACGCCCTGGAAGCGGAAGCGGCCGAGCTGAAGCTCGCGGGCGGGCGAATGCTGAAGGTCAAGCACCTGGCTCTGCAACCCGCGCACGACTACAAGCCGCCGCGCAACCCCAATACCGGCGCCTTCGACGGGGCGAAGCTCCAGTTTCCGCTGACCGTCCGGCCCTGGGCGCCCGGCGACTGGCTCGTGCCGCTCGGAATGCGCGGCAAGCAAAAGGTGAGCGATGTGCTCGTGAACGCCAAAGTGCCCGCCAACCTCAAAGACCGGGTGCTGGTGCTGGTAAACGGCAACGGCTCCCTGATCTGGGTCATCGGCCAGCGCATCGACGACCGGTTTAAAGTGACCGCCGATACCGCCGAAGTGGTGGAAATGGCGGCGGTGTAAGCGGTTCCGCTACCCAGCGCCGTTCCGTTCTGAACCTGTGCGTTTGGCGTTGGGTGTCCGGTATTAGGTTTTAGGGGTTCAGCAGGGAAACAGGGACCGTCAGTGACCCAACGCCCAAGCCCCAATACCCAACACCCAATACCTGAAACTCCCCGGCGCTGCCGTCAACTCCCCCACCCTTCCCTATCCAGGCTGCGGTACTGGATGGCTTCCGCCAAGTGTTCGATCCGAATGTCATCGGAAGCGGCCAGGTCGGCGATGGTGCGGCTGACTTTCAGGATGCGGTCGTAGGCGCGGGCCGAAAGGCCGAGGCGTTCCATCGCCGTTTTCAGCAGCTTGCGGCCAGCTTCCGGAATCTGGCAGATATCCATCACCATCGGGCTTGGCATCAGCGCGTTGGCGTGGATTTCGGGGGTGGCCTTAAAGCGCGCCGTCTGGCGCTCGCGAGCGCGCAGCACCCGTTCCCGGACGGCCACCGAATGCTCGGACTGGCGCTGGCCGGTCATCTCGTCGAACGTCACGGGCGTCACTTCCACGTGCAGGTCGATGCGGTCGAGCAGCGGGCCGCTGACCTTGCTCAGGTAGCGCTGCACCACGCCGGGGCCGCAGGTGCAGGGCTTGTCGGGGTGGTTGAAATAGCCGCACGGGCAGGGGTTCATCGCGGCCACGAGCATAAAATTCGCCGGAAACTCGACTGCCAGCCGGGCGCGGCTGATGGTCACGCGGCGCTCCTCGAGCGGCTGGCGCATCACTTCCAGCACCGAGCGGCGGAACTCCGGCAATTCATCCAGAAAAAGCACGCCGTTGTGGGCCAGCGAGATTTCGCCAGGCTGCGGATACGACCCGCCACCCACCAGCGCGGCGTCGGAGATCGAGTGGTGCGGCGCCCGGTAGGGGCGCGTGGCCAGCAGCCCGCCCGCGCTCGGCAGCTTGCCGGCCACGGAGTGAATCTTGGTGGTTTCCAGGGCTTCCACCAGCGAGAGCGGCGGCAGAATGCCCGGCAGGCGCTTGGCGAGCATCGTCTTGCCGGCGCCGGGCGGGCCGATCAGGATCACGTTGTGCGAACCGGCGGCGGCAATTTCGAGCGCCCGCTTGATGTTTTCCTGCCCCTGGACGTCCGAAAAATCGGCGGCGTACTGATGCTGCTCGGCCTCGAACACGTCGCGGGTGTCCACCACCAGCGGCGTGATCGGCTCCTTGCCGCTGAGGTGGTCGATGGCCTCGCGCAGCGACGCGACCGGGATGATGTTGAGCTGGTTCACGATGGCCGCCTCGCGCGCATTCGCCACGGGCACCAGAAACTCCTTGAAACCCTCTTTGCGGGCCTGAATGGCCATCGGCAGCACCCCGTGGATGGGCCGCACCACGCCGTCGAGGGCCAGCTCGCCCATCACGACGGCCGTTTTCAGGGCGTCGGCCATTTGCGGCAACGTCTGCTCCGAGGCCGCCAGCAGCCCCAGCGCGAGCGGCAGATCGTAGGCGGCGCCTTCCTTGCGGATGCTGGCCGGCGCCATATTCACGATCACCCGGCCGCGCGGCATCTGGTAGCGCAGCGCGCCCAAAGCGGCCTCGATGCGGAAGGTGCTTTCCTTGATGGCCGAGTCGGCGAGGCCCGTCAGGAAGAAGTTGGGCATCCCCGGCGCGGCGTTCACCTCGACGGTGATGGTGTAGGCATTGACGCCTTCGACGGCGGAGGCAAAGGCAGTGACGAGCATCGCGTCAGGCAGTTTGGGGAATACGGATTTATTCCGCCGAAGGTAGGTGCGGGCCGGCAAATGCGGCGCGGGGGTGGGATGATGCTCGGCATTCGCGACGGTCGCAAACCAGCCCGTTCGCGCGCGTCTGCGACGCGTGCGAAACCGGGGTCGCGGATTTGCAATGCGCGCGGCCGGCTTTGCGGCCGCTATTCAGGCGGGGGCGAGCTACCGAATTTTGTTTCTGCGAAATGCTCAAGCCTCGCAACTGAGCGCGCCAGGAGCCACGGGCTTGACGAACTTGATTTCATCGCCTAAAAGATGCTGCTGCGGGTCGCGCAGATACAAGTCGATTCGTTTTTTGTCCCGGACAGCGCGCTTTAGCAGTTGGTCCAGGTCGATGCGGGCGGCGGTGGAGGGCATTGCGTTCTGAGAATGGTTACTTCGTGCGCAAAGGGCTGGCTTGGTCGGGCTTATCCGACTCTTTCGACGGAGCTTTCGTCGCGCGGACTGGCCGCACGGTCAAGCGCGGCAGTCGCCGCAGCAGCTCTAACATAAATGCCGCGTCCTCGTCTGGGAATTCGAGAGTGATTTTCATATGGGTAAAAGCTGTGCGCAGGTGGTAGTGTGGTAGGCATTGACGCCTTCGACGGCGGAGGCAAAAGTGGTGACGAGCATTGGGTACCGTGACTTTAGCTGTCTAATAACTTTTTCAATTTAGCAAACTCCGGCTTAGCAAGCAGGTCTAAGTCGTTATTCGTTGCTAATTTGATCGTCTTCCTGGCTTGTTCGATCCTGCTTATCATTGGCAGTATAATGCGTTTGCCGTGATTTATAAAACTTTCCAAGTCCTTGGCACAAGTTGGAATTTTGTAACCAGCTCTACTTGATGCGATTAGAATGCCTTTATCTCTGAGTGCTCCCACTACATCCGTCCTAAAATACTCGGGAGAGACTTTGCCAGACCGGTTTTGCTCTAAGTGTTCAAAAATTTCACGCGCTGGTACGTACCTATTCTTGATGCCTGTTCTCTGAAATATCAGCAAGAGCTTCAGAAACCCAATCTGGTCACTTTTTAGCTGATCTGTACCGCGTTCCTTCTCCAAGAAGTCTTGTATACGCAGAAGGCTTACTTGGGCAATTGTGGGGTCGAATGCGCTGTCTGTGTTGGTTTCCTCTAGTTCTTCGAAGGACAGTTCGCTAGGAAAGAAGTTAAGACCGCTAAGCACAGGGCTCAACAGCTTTTCAAACTCTGGACTGTGCTCAGACTTCTTTTTTTCGTCGTAGATGTACCCTAAAGTACCAGCCACGAAGTCTGCTATCTGGATAAAATAGCTGTTTTCACTGTTCTTAAACCCAAAATCATGGCCTGTAAACAGGTTTCTTGGATGATGCTTTTCAACATACTTCTTGAATTCTCGCATAAAGTCGTTGCTTCCGTGTTCGTCAACATAAAGCTCAATGCTGGGAAACGTCCTGAACAAGTCTTTGTAAAGCAGGCGATTTAGGAACTTGTAAAACGACTTCTTATAGCCGAAGCCTTCGCTTGATAGTTTGCGCTTGTCTACTATCACCGCGTAAACGCTTATTTCTAAGCGCGCAATGTCTTCTAAAACCTGCTTTCTCCTTCGGTGATTGGGGCCGACTTTCTGCGACTTAATCTCGCCCGTTTGAAATTTATGTTTCCTTCTTATCTCCTCAATCCCCGCACGAAGCTTTTCGAGGTTTTCGTTCTTGCATATCACTGCCGCTACGATGAAATGGGTTCCTTCTTTGGTAAAATCAAGAGAATGAGTGCCGAACTCATCAGCAAACGCGAGCATAGCTGGTTGCATATCGTATAGTTGCCGTAAGAATTCCGTTCAGAATAACCGCCTACTCTTCAAAAACTCACTCCCCACCCAGTCCGGGAGGCCCAAATCTCATCCCCCGCCCCCAGCCGACCCCCGCGAACACCCATCCCAACCCCTCCCGCCTCAACCGGAAGGCCGCGAACGGTCATCCTGAGCCCTGCCACCCAGCCGGGAAGGTAGGCCACTCGAGAGAGGGCTGAGCCCCGCGAACGATCGTTCTCCGGCTTCCCGGCTGGGCTGGAGGGTCGGGAACGGTCATTCGCGACCCTCCGGGCTAGACCGGAACGAAAACTCCAGGCAATGTGCAAATCGGCCACTCGGCTATGGTACTTTGGCGGGATCGGGCGCGGGCTGGGTGGTTTCTTCGCCGTCGGAATCGGGGAAGGGGAAGGGGAAGAAAGCAGCGGCCAGCAGCGGCGATTCGGCGTAGGTTTCGAGCAGCCCGCCGTGAATGCCGAACAGCACGACTGGTACTGCATCAGCGAAACGGGGGTTAAAACGTTGAAAATAAGCCTGCCCGCCCCGGCTCAGGGAGCGGCGCGGCAAGTTTACGACGCGCGCGGCGGATGGCCCGCCCGCCCGCGCCGGCTTGCCGTACGCCCCTCGCCAAAAGCCGCCGCCGGTGGAACCCCGCCGGCGGCTTGGCCGGCATTTCGCGCCCTCACCGGGCAAAGAAATCCATCGCCAGCGACGCGGCAATCATCTCGGCCAGCACGTTCAGGTCCACGTCCGTGAGCCGCTTGATATACAGGCAGCCCAGCCCGGTCTTGTGCTTGCCGAGCCGGGTCAGCGCCTCGCCGTGCTGGTGCTGGATGTCGCCGCTGAGGTACACGGAAAGCGCGGTTTTGCGGGGCGCGAACCCCACCCGCAGCCAGTCCACTTCCCGGCCGCTGG
>JANPLI010000096.1:0-26964 GCA_031426455.1 Hymenobacteraceae bacterium
CCGATGCGGCTGATTTCGCGCGTCGATCCTACGTCGGCGGGTACGTCGGTGTGGTGGTCGCTCGACTTGGGCAATGCGTATCTTGGTAAGGATGCTACGCCGGTTCAATACCGTGAGGCCGAGAAGTTTATGAAGGATTTCGCCCGCCAGCTTTACCGCGACGATATTGCCCTTCAGGTGCTGGAGGCCGAGAAAGCCCTCAAAGTTTCCCAGGACAACCACGTAGCCGTGATTCGGGAAGCCGACGAAACGAAGAAGATGATCGATAAAAACAAGGCCCGCAAGGCGGAAATCGAAGCCCTGTTGGCGCAGAATCAGGCCGAAGTCATCCAGTACAATAACGCGCTTGATGACAACCGCAAAAAGCAGGAAGCTGCCCGGGCTGAAATCGTGGCGAAGCGGGTGGCCTTGGAAGCCGTAAAAGATAAAGTCAATAAAATCGAGTAGTCGCCTAGCTTAGGGTTTCTACTCAATTGTGCATCTGTCCATCTTTGGCGCCCGCCAGCTCTTCCCCAGAGCTGGCGGGCGTCCGTTTTTAGGCGGGTCGGCTTTAAGTTTCAAGCAGCGAGACAATCCGCTGATCAATGAACGAGTATCGTATTAAGCGTTAAAAACCAGGGTTTTGCTGCTGGTAAACTCGCGGATGCCGAGGGCGCCTAGCTCGCGCCCGTAGCCGGAGCGCCCGCGCCCGCCAAAGGGTAGTTCCGGCGCCGAAGCCGTCAGGCCATTCAGCGTCACGAAGCCGCAGCGTAGGGCACGGGCCACGCGTTCGGCGCGGGTCAGGTCGCGCCCCCAAACGGTGCCGCCCAGTCCAAAGGTGGTGGCGTTGGCCAGGTGAATGGCGTCGGCTTCGTCGGCCGCAAGGAAAAGGGCGGCTACCGGCCCAAATAGTTCTTCAAGGGCGGCGGGCGAATCGGGCGGAATATCCGTCAACACCATTGGCCGGAAGAAGCAGGAGTCAGGCGAGGGCTGTCCGCCATCCAGCAAGATTCGGGCACCGGCCTTGACGGTCGCCGCCACTTGGCGGGTAAGCTGCCGGGCCAAGTCGGGGCGGGCTAACGGGCCGTAGTCCAGGGTTTCCTCGTGAAGTGGCGCCAACGGATCGCCGCCGCTTGCCTGAGCGAGGTGTTGCACGAAAAGTGGCACAAATTCGTCGGCCACTTCGCGAGCAATAATAAAACGCTTGGCGGCAATGCAGCTCTGGCCCGCGTTGAGTAACCGGGCGCGGGCGGCGGTTTCAGCGGCCTTTGGTACATCCGCATCGGCTAGCACTACGAAGGCATCAGCGCCTCCCAATTCTAGCACGGCTTTTTTGAGGTGTTGCCCGGCAGCGGCGGCTACGGCCGCGCCCGCCCGCTCCGAGCCGGTAAGCGAGACGGCGGCCACGCGCGGATCGGCCAGTAGCCCGGTTACCGTTTCCGGTGCAATCCGCAGATCGGCGTAAAGGCCAGCTGGTAAGGTCTGGTGGCAGATCGCGGCCAGCGCGGCCGCGCATTGCGGGATATTGGGAGCGTGTTTGACCAGCACAGCGTTGCCAGCCAGCAGCGTCGGTACGGCAAACCGGATCACCTGCCAGAAGGGGAAATTCCAGGGCATTACCCCCAACACGACCCCCAGCGGTTCGTAAATCAATAATGCCCGATTCTGGGGTGTCGCCGCCGTCGTCAGGTTTTCATCAGCCAGCAGCGTGGCGGCGTGGCAGGCGAAGTAACGCGCCGTGGCCGCGCATTTTAGCACTTCGGCCCGGCCCTGCGGCAGCGGTTTGCCCATTTCCAGAGCGGCCAGTCGGGCCAGGGCGGGCGCCTGAGCCTCCAGCGCATCGGCTAGTGCCATTAGCGGCACAGCGCGGGCTTCGATGGGCAGCGCTCCCCAGTGCGCGGCGGCAGCGGTGGCCTGGGTTAACGTTTCGGCCAGCTGAGCGGCTGAATCAAACGGGAAATGGGCCAGTTCCTGGCCGGTAGCGGGGTTGCGAGTCTGAAAAGCCATTGATGGATGCGGAATGGAGCGGTTGGGGAAAACGAGCCGGACATTGCCTGAATACGGTAGGAAAACGGAATCTGTGCGGCGCGCGGTGTACTTTCGTGGCCTGAATTTCCCTCTTTCTTAACGCCCCGTTCGCCGGCCTACTGACCGATGCCCGAATTTGATGAAACCCCGGACCGTGCTTCGCGCCTTCCGCTGATCGTTGTAAGTATCCTGTTGTTATTGAGTGCGGTGGCCGCCTTTATGTTTTACGGCAACTGGCGCGATACCGAACGCCGCGCCCAGGCCGCGGAACTGGCATCGTCGGTTTATGAAAAAGATTCGTTTCGGGTCTCGAACCTGATCCAGAAAACGAAGGGCGACCGCGATGTGGTGGCTGACCCTGCCTACAAGCTCGTCGTGCTGCGGGGTAGTGGCAAAGCCGCTGGCGCGGTGGGGCTGCTATTCTACAATCCCGCTGCTCGCGATCTGTTTCTGGATATCCGGCGCCTTCCGGAAGCGCCTGCTGGCAAGCAATATCAGCTTTGGGGAATGGGTGCCGGTGCCCCCGGCGATGCCGGCGTGGTGAACACCGATAAACTCAACGAAGGACTGCTGAAAATGAATCCCGTGAATGGGGCTACGTCTTTCCTTCTGACGCTGGAACAGACCGGCGGCGCAGCAAACCCGACCACGGCGGAAACTTACCTGAGCGGGGCGCTGTAATAGCAGCCTACTAACTACTCTGCTTGACTGCCCGTCCTGGCTTCGTGCCGGGGCGGGCAGTTTTTTATATCAAGTTGTGTTGTGCGGTTCGGAGAAATCTTATACTCCCCGCGCCAGCGCCCATTGGGGCGTACCGGCCAGCGGGTCGTTTGCCTCACCCACAATCCGGAAACCCAAGCGGAGGGCCAGGGGCAGGGCACGGAGATTCGTCGTCTCGCAATAGCAGGGCGCATTGCCCACCTGCATCGCGGCCATCGTGGCGACCAGCAGGCTGCGGCCGGTATCAGTGCCGCGCGCGGCGGGATGTACGCCCAGGGCCAGTAACTCAAACGCGCCCGTCGTGCGTTCGCCCAGGTGGCGATGGCGACGGGCCTGCTGGGCGCGACGCAGTTCCACCAGTTGACGAATCGTGGCAATGGACAGGTGCCACGGCCCCAGCAGCGCCCCGGAGCGGAGCAGGCAGGTGGCGGAAGGCGCATCGGCGCCGGGCGGTAGCCACAGAGCCACTGCTGTGCGGTCGGGGTTGGTGTAAGCCCGACCCTGTTGCATCGCGTAGCGCACCAGTACCTGGCAAAACCACGCGCGCTGCGGGTCAGTAAGTAGCCGTTGCCAGAGCGGGTCGGCGGCGTAGGCCGTAGCCAGCAGATCAGCAGCCCAGGCAAGCTGCGCATCAGCCAGTCGCTGGGCGGGTTGCTGATGCGTTGGCAGGTCAGGACGGACCACTTTAGCAGTGGTCCGTCCCGGATCGGGCAAAGAGTAGGGCAGCCGATGGGCGGCTGGAGCGGAGAAAGACAGGGTCATAGCGCGGAAAGGCAGTTCAAACAGTCAGACCAGAAAAAGGAGAAGCGGCAGAATCAGGAGGGCTGGCAGGAGGCAGATGAGGCTCATATAGTTTAGGCGAAGACACGGGAAGAACAGCGGCGACCGGCGTGAAAAACGCGGTGGTTAGGCCCGCTGAACCGGCACCGAAACCGGGGCCGTGAATTCGTTGCAAAGCACGGCAGCGCAGGGGCCTAAAGGCATTCACGCTGGTTGCGAAGGCATTCGCGCACGTGTCGGGGCTTGCGCGGCCGTTACAATTCCATTCGTTTTGGTGCCATTGGCCATCAACAGGCCCTTTTTGGGGTGGAAAACGCCCAAAAATCACTCAGCCAGCCGATGTAGCTGGCGCCGATGCCACGGCCCGGCCAATCTCACTCGGAGGGTAGCCGAATTGCCGGGAGAAGGCAGTGGAAAAATGCGCTGGCGAGTTGAAGCCTACGCGGTACGCGATCTCGGCCACAGTGCCCACGCGGCCCGCCAGCAGGGCGTGGGCGCGGTGGAGCCGGGTGAGGCGGATATAGTCGGACGCGGCCTGCCCGGTCAGGGCTTTGAGCTTGCGGTGGAGCTGCGTTCGACTCAGATTGACGGCCGACGCCAGGTCATCGACGCTGAATTCGCCGTCGTCGAGGTGCGCCTCGACAGCCGTTTCCACCCGGTGCAGAAAGGCTTGGTCCAGGGAAGGCAACCCGGCCACGGCGGCGGTGTGGCGCGCCAGCGGGTCGGTGGCTGCGGGCGGCATATCGGGCGTCGGAACCGGTTCGAAGAGCGGTTCCGCGGGTGCTTCAGCCAGAAACACGGCGTTGGGCGTCACAACCGTGTCGGGCGCGAACCGGATGCGGGCCAGTTGCCCCAGCCGCAGCAGGTTCTGCACCTGGGCGCGCAGCTCGCGCGGGTTGAAAGGTTTGGCGACGTAGGCATCCGCCCCACCTTCGAGGCCCGTGAGTCGGTCGTCGGCGCCGGAGCGGGCCGTCAGCAGCACGACCGGAATATGACTCGTAGCGGGGGACGCCTTGAGGGCCCGGCACACGGCAAACCCATCCAGCGCGCCGGGCATCATCACGTCGCTCACGACCAGATCAGGTACTTCAGCCAGGGCCAGGGCCAGGCCGGTGGCGCCGTCCGGGGCGGTCAGCAGCTGGTAACCGGCGGGTGTCAGTACGTCGGCAATGAAGGCGCGGATGTCAGCATTGTCTTCGATGATGACAACGACAGGAGCTTCATTATCAGGCGCCGGGCGCTCGGATAGCGCTTCAATAGCGCGCGGCTGGTCCGGGGCGGATGCCGTCATTGCGGGTAGCGTGGCCGGTAGGTCAGGGGTGGCGATTGCCCGTTGGGCGTCGGCCAGCGGCAGACGGGGCAGGCGCACGGTGAAGGTGGTGCCCTGCCCAGGGGTGCTGGTCACGTCCACGCGTCCGCCGTGTAGGGCCGTCAGCTCGCGTACCAGCGCCAGGCCGATGCCCGTGCCGCTGCCTGCCTCCGGGAAGGCCGCCGTTGATTCGGGCACCTGATAGAAGCGGTCGAAGACGTGAGCCAGGTGTTCGGGGGCAATGCCGGGGCCGGAGTCGGTTACCTGGAGCAATACCTCGCCGGGGTGGGGTGGGGCTGCGTCGTGGGCTGTCAGGGTAAGCGTCACGGTGCCGCCAGTGGGCGTGAAACGTAGCGCATTGGCCAGCAGATTGGTCAGGATTTCTTCGAGCTTGGGCGGGTCGAAGCGCAGCGGCACGGGGCCATCGGGCAGCTCGGCCCGCAGGTGGATGCCGCGTGTCGTGGCCAGGTCGGCGAAGGTCAGCAGGATCTGCTGGACGAAGGCCGACGCTTCACCGGACACCGTTTGCAGGTGCAGGGCGCCAGCTTCGAGCTTGCTCAGGTCGAGCAGTTGTGTGATGAGCGTGAGCAGCTTACGCGCCTGCCGCAGCACAACCCCGCCCCGCGCGCGCACCGCTGCCGGGGCCGATTCGTCGGCCTCTACTTCTGCCGCTGGCCCCAGAATCAGTGTCAACGGCGTCCGCAGTTCGTGCGAAACGTTGGTGAAGAAATCGGTCTTCACCCGGTCCAGCTCGCGCATATGGTGCAGTGCCTGGCGTTCGAGCTGCAAATCGGCGCGCAGCGCGGCGCGGGCCAGGGTGTAGGCGCGGGCCAGCCAGAGCGCCGCCGCGATGGTGATGGCATACAGCACGTAAGCCCACCAGGTGCGCCACCAGGGCGGGCGAATGGTGAAGGCGAAAGCGGCGGGGTGGGGGTTCCAGACGCCGTCCGGGTTGGCGGCACGGACCTCGAAACGGTAGGTGCCGGGCGGCAGGTTGGTGTAGGTGGCGGCCGTGGCAGCCAGCGGCCCGGCCCAGGCGGCATCGAAGCCGATCAGGCGATACTGGTAGCGCACCCGGTCGGGGTTGGCTAGCGATACACCCACGTAGTCGAACGTCAGGTGGTTCAGTCGGTAAGGTAGCGCCACGCCCGGCGCTAGGATGGTGTCGCGCAGAAAAAGGCGGATTCCCAGCAGGCGGGTGCGGGGCGGCAGCCGGTTCGGGCGGGCCAGGGTGGGGTCGTAGTGCATCAGGCCATTCACGGTGCCCACCCAGAGGCCTCCGTCGGGTTCGAGTAGCACGGCGCCCTGGTTGGTTTCCTGCCCCCGGAAACCCTCGTCGCGGCCGTACGAGCGGCGTACCCGGCCCAGGCGGGCGTCGAAGAAATCGAGGCCGTGGTTGGTGCCCACCCAGACTCCGCCAGCGGCCGTATCCGCCTGAATCAGAAAAGGATTTTGGGCGGAAAGGTGCGCTTGCGGGTACGCGTGCAGCCGCCCGGTGCGGGTATCGAAGCGCAGCAGCCCCTGCCCGATGGTGCCGAGCCAAAGTTGTCCGGCGGTGCCTTCGGAAAGCGACGACACGCTCAGGCGCCCGCGCTGCCCATCGACGCGTCGGAAGCAAACGGTACCGGCGCTGTCCAGGACCTGCACGAGGCCGTGGTTGTCGGAGCCGAGCCAGATGGCGCCGCGCCGGTCGCAGTACGTGCGCCAGATCGTGCCCTGCGCCAGCCGGTTGCCGGGCACTGGATTCAGCCCGTTCAGCCCGAACTGCTGCGCCCGCAGGGTGGCGCCGTCCAGCACGGTCAGGCCGTTGGCGTAGGACCCGATCCAGAGGCGCCCGCGCCGGTCTTCGGCAAACGACAGGATATGGCCCCCGGCGAGGCTCGGTACACCGGTCAGCTCGTGCCAGCGGCCAGCGGCATCACCCGTCGTTTCGCACCACGCCACGCCGCCGCGCCGCGAACCGAGCCAGATGCGCCCGCGCGAGTCGCGGAACAGCGCCCGGATGAAATTGGGCGCGCCGCCGCCCGGGCGCTGGTGGCCAGGACGGCCGCGCTGGCCGGGGGGCGCGTTGGGCGTCAGGATGCTGAGGCCGGCGTGGGTGCCCACCCAGTAGGTGCCCGGCGCCACGGGCAGAATGGCGTACACATCGGCGCCGGTCAGGCCGTCGTGTTCGTCGTAAACGGCGAAGCGCTCGTCGGCCACGTGCTGCACCAGTCCCTCGTCCTGCACCATCCAGAGCGAGCCTTCCCGGTCTTCGAGGGCGGCGGCGGTCACGTCGCCCATCAGGTCGTCACCGGTGTAGCAGGCGAAGGTGCCCGGCGGTGCGCCCGCTTCGTGGCGACTCACGCCGCCTGCCCCAAATACCCAGACGCGGCCCAGGTGGTCCTGCAAGGCGCGGCGGATGTCGGTGGAACACAGGCCGTCAGCGGCCGTGTAGCGCGTCAGAGTCCAGGGCTGACGCGGGTCGGGCCGGTCTAAACGCAGCAGGCCCGTGGTACTGGCGCCCCAATACAAGCGGTCGCTGACGCGGAACAGCGTCCGCAGGCCGCGCCCGCGCAGGGCCGGCGGCATAGCGGCGGTGGATGCGGGTAGGCGATGGCCCGTCGCGCCGTCCAGCACCGCTACGCCGCCTACCGTCACGACCCATAGTTGCCCGCTCGGGCCGGGTAGCAGTTGGTGGAGCGAGTCGGCGGGCAAGTCACCGGCAACGGCGGTCAGGTGGGTCACGACCGTATCGGCGCCCGGCTCCCAGCGCAGGCGGTAGAGGCCGTCGCCGGCCGTGGCGAGCCAGATGCCGTGATTGTCAGTGTCGGGCAGCACCTGCCGGACGCGCGCCGTGCCCGCGTAACCGCGCGGCCGGATGCGGGTGATGTCGGCCAGGCCCGGTCCGCTGCGCCCGGCCTCGCCGCCCGGCCCGCGCGCGTGGCGCACCGCCGACACGGCGCCGTAGCGGTGCCCCAGCCAGAGGGTACCGTCGGCGCCGGGCGCCACGGCCGTGACGTGACTTTCGGGCAGTCCCTGGCGGGTGTCGAGGGTGCGGAAGCGGCGCCCGTCGAACCAGGCCACGCCGCCCTGCGTGCCGATCCAGAGCTGCCCGGCGCCGTCCTCGGCCACGGCGTACACGGTGCTTTGCGGCAAGCCTTCGGCGATAGTGTAGCGCCGCGTGGCCAGGGTTTGGGCCGGGGTGAGGCGGGGCAGAAGCAGGATTAACAGACCGGTCAGCAGGCGGCCCCACCCGGCACACAGCGGGCGGCAGGTCGGGGCGCAGCGGCGGAGCGACGGATTCACCCCCTAAAACTACAACCCCAAGCCTTCCGACTCTGCCTTCCGACTCTACTTTGACGGGTAGGTCCTAAAGCGGATCACCTCGGCTTGATTTCTTTTCCGCGTCCTGGCATCTTCGCAGGAAACGGGAAAACCGGGGCCGCCATCCGGCTGCGCACGGGCAATTCCCCCTACGGCATCGCCCGCAGGTGCGCTAAAGCTTCCTGGGCGTGGGTCTGGTCTTTTTCCTGTTCCAGCTTCGGCACGCCTGCCTGGAAAAAGCGCAGTAGGTCGGCGCGCAGGGCGGGGGTGAGGTAAGCGAAGTCGTTTTTGTCGAGTTGGATCAGCAACTCGCTGTACGTGCGGTCGGTGAGGCCATATTCGCCGGGCGCGGTGATTTTGCCGGTGTCGAAGTCGCGGTCGGGGAGCAGCGGCGGATGGTCGTTGCCTTCTTGTTCGGCCAGCAGGGCGCAGTAGCGGGCGCGCACTTCGCGGAAGGAAGCGCGGAGCAGGTCTTCGGCCTCCTGGGTGGGCACCCGAAACCGAAAGGGCCGCAGCGGACCGATCTTCGGCAGCACCCTGAATACGCCCGACAGAAGCCGCGCCCCGAAGTGGGGCCGTTCGTAGCGCCGCCCGAACTCGCGCCGGTAAGTGCGTTCCGAGTACCGGTACACCACGTCGCGGCGCTTGGCCGTGCGGCTCAACTTGTTGATTTCCTTCTGCTGATAATGCCACGCGGCGCGCGTCAGGGTGGGCATCAGTTGCGAAACGGCAAACCGGTAGGAGCCGATAGCCAGGTCGGTATTGACGAAAACCGCCCCCAACTCCAGGCCATACGTCTGCCGGAAAGCGCGTTCCAGCACGGGCTTGGCCACCTGAAAGCCGATGAAGTCGTGGAAGGCCTGCGGCCGGTAACGGCCCGCCGCCACCTGCACCACGTCGAAAGAAAACTCGACCTGGGTATGCTCGAACGGCGCGTCTTCGTAGGTGATGACGGGGCCGAACTTCTTCTTCAGCTCCGGATAAACCGACGCCATCGCGCGGTTCGTTCCTTTGGAATGTCCTTGGTTATCAGCTGCATAATGGGCCAGCGCGCCCAGGGCGAAGGCGTATTCATTGAGGTTTTCGGCCTGCGTCAGCAGCGCCCGCACGAAGGCGCCGGTGCGCACGTAGTGCGTCAGGTTGGTGAAGAGCTTGGCGCCGAACGGGTAGTACCCCATATCCTGAATGATGGCCCCGCCGTAGGCGTAAGCGTGCGCTTCGCGAAGCTGGTCGTCGGTCAGGGCGGGCTGTTTTTCGCGCGCCGCAAAGCGTCGTAGCGCCGGGGCGATGCAGACCGTCCAGGCCGAATCCACATTCGCCTGGTGCGTCAGTACGGCGTAGGCGCGGGCCGTGGGCAGCAGCGGCGGACAAGCCAGCAGCAGCACGAGCAGCAGAGTTGAAAAGCGTAAGGGCATAAAAGTGCGGCCTCATACGCGGGAATCGCCTTTTGGGCTGCAATCAACGCGGGGCTACGCTTCTGCATTTGGCGTGAGCCGCCGCTGTACCTCGCTTCGCGCCGCCGCAAACGGGCTTTTTGCCGATGCTAAGCCGGGCGCGGCTGCTGCCTGCCGGTACCTTTGCCCCCGATGCCGCCCGCCCCTTCGTCCGCCGCCTCGTCGGCCACTGATATCCTTAAGCAACTCCGCGCGGGCCATTACGCGCCCGTGTACCTGTTGCAGGGCGACGAGCCGTTCGAGATCGATCGGGTGAGCGATTTTATCGAAGCCCACGCGCTGCCCGAACACGAAAAAGGCTTCAATCAGGTGGTGCTCTACGGCCGCGATGTGGACGTGGCGACGGTCGTCGGCAACGCCCGCCGCTTTCCGATGATGGCCGACCGCGTGGTGGTGGTGGTGCGCGAAGCCCAGGCGATGCTCGACCTCGAAAAAGAGCCGGGCAGCAAGCTGCTGATTCGGTATCTCGAAAAGCCCTCGCCTACCACGGTGCTGGTGCTGGCGCTCAAAGGGCGCTCGCTCGATGGCCGCAAGCCACTGGCGAAAGCCGCCGCGCAGCACGCCACGGTGCTGACCACCAAGAAGCTGTACGACAATCAGGTTGGTCCGTGGCTTTCGGCCTACGTCCGCGAGCATCAGGTGCCCATCACGCCGGGGGCGGTGCTGCTGCTGGTAGAACGGGCCGGCGCCGACCTGGCTCGCCTTGCTGGGGAAGTCGATAAGCTGCTGGCCGGTCAGCCACCCGGCAAGCCCATCGACGAGGAAACGGTCTTTCAGAAGGTCGGCCTGAACCGCGAGTTCAACGTCTTCGAGCTGCAAAGTGCGCTGGTGCAGCACCAGGGCGCGCGCGTCGAGCAGATCATCCGCTTCTTCGAAAGTCACCCCAAGGACCACTCCGTGATTCCGATGATCGGCCTGCTGTTTGGCTACTTTGCCCGCCTGCTGGTGCTGCATCAGCAACAGGCCGTCGGCCCCATCGACTGGAAAGCTGCCCTCGGCAAACGGGCCTTCGTGCCGGGCGTGCAACGCGAGTATGAGTTGGCCGTGCAGCGTTTTCCGCCCGACCGCGCCCGCCGCGTCATCGGCTACCTGCGCCGCGCCGACCTGCAAGCCAAAGGCATCGAAGGCGGCACCCTGACCGATGCCGATATTCTCCGCGACCTCGTGCAGGGCATCCTGCGGGGTTGAATCTTACTCCACCACCAGCCGCTGGACTACGCCGCTGCTGCGCACCCCGTACACGCCCGGCGCCAGGCCGGCGGTGGGTACGGTTTCGCCGGTGGCGATGCGTACCACCCGCCCCAGCGCGTCCAGTACCGTAAGCGGGCCGGTGGCGCCGGTCAGCCGGACGACGTTACCCGCCGCTGTTGGGTTTGGGTGGAGGGCATCTAAGCCGGTTTCGATTTCGCTTAATAAGCCCGTGACAGCCTGTGTCTTAAAATTCCAAACCGTGGACTGAAAACCGGCAATGCCGCCCTGCCGCGCCCGCACCCGCCAGTAGCAGATCTGCAAAGCGGGCAGTGCCGTAGGCACCTGAAACGTGGTGCCGACGATGGAGTCGCGGCTGAAATAAATCGAAGCTGCGGGCAGAAATAGCCGGGTGCGGGCAATTTGCAGGTCGTAGGCTTCGGCACCGGGCACAGCCGTCCATTGCAGGGTGGGCATCACGGGCACCTGCTGATCGCCGAGGGTGGGCAGTTGCAGCGTGGGGGCAGGCAGGCCCGTGCGGAAAGTCCGTACGGCCGATGTACTGACTTCGCCGCCGTTGGTGGCTTTCAGGCGCCAGTAGTACAGTGTGGCGGGTTGGAGCAGCGTGGCAGCCACGGTCAGCGTCGAATCGAACTGCGATGCCTGTGGCCGAATCACGCCGCTGTTGAACCCGGCATCGGGGCTGATCTCGGCCGTGTAAAGCAACGCGCCCGGCACCCGACGCCAGCGCAGTAAGGGGTCAGCCACCACGGTGGCGCCATCGGCCGGTGCCCGGAGCGTGGCCGCCGCCAGACTTGAATCGACCGATCCCAGGCGCGTGATGAACATTTCGATCTTGCGGAGGGGGTTGTCATTACCGTCGCGCGCGGCGCGCACGATCTGGTCCACGAGCGCCATATTCCGCCGCACCCGGCCGTACACCGTGTAGTTGCGGTCGAGATTGGGTGCGGGCGCGACGGTGATGAAGAACTGCGAATCGGCGGAGTTAGGGTCGTTCGTCCGGGCCGCGCCGAGGATGCCGCGCACGTAGCTCACGGCCGAAAACTCGGCCCGGACGGTGGGCTGATTCGGCTGGCCCTGCCCCCAGGTACTGCGCGGTCCGCGGCGCGAGTTGGGGTCGCCGCCCTGAATCACGAAGCCCGGCACCACGCGGTGAAAAGCCGTGGAATCATAGAAACGGTTCACCACCAGCGAGTCCCAGTTGCGCACGTGGCGCGGGGCAATGGTGGGAAACATTTCCACATCGAACGAGCCGCTGATCGGCGCGGGGGTGCCCGCCGCCTGCTGCACCTGAATGCGGTAAAGCGGTCGGCCCGTAAATGGCCCCTGAGCGAGGACCGAGGTGAGGGGTAGCGCAGCCACTAGCAGCGCGGCGGCGCCGGTGGAACGGCGGGCGGAAAAAGCAGGCATCGGGGAAGGGGGGAGCGACGCACGACCACGCCGTTTCCCCGCAAGATACCGCCGGCTGCTGACTGCCGGGCCGAATCAGGCTGCCGGGCGGTCCGGCGTTGATCCGTCCGTTGGGCCGTCCGTTGGCGGAACGGAGGCGGGCGACGCGGGTACTGCGGGTAGTGCCGGGGCCGTTATTGCCCCATCGGTGGTGATTTGCTGACGTACCAGCAGGCCAAGTAGGGCGTCGGTCAGTCCGCCCGCACTGCCGCCCGCGCCATTAGCGCTGCCTCCGCTAACCTGCACCTGCGGCACGATCTGCACGGCGCCTTCGCCGATGAGCTGCATCAGTTGCACGGCCGTGAACTGCTGCGCGCCGAGCGCCACCACGCCCGCCTGGTAGGCTTCGGCTTTAGCCTGCCCGATGCTGCGGATAGCTTCGGCCTCACCAGCGCCCCGCAGGCGCAGGGCGGCCGAATCGGCATCGGCGCGCACCCGGGTGGCTTCGGCTTCCCCGCCCGCGCGCAGCTTGGCGGCTTCGGCTTCGCCGCGCACTCGCTTCACCTGGGCATTGGCCTGGAGTTCGGCGATATTGACGCCCTGTTCCGACTTCACCAGTTCACTCTGAATGTCGGCAATGGCCGTCTCGCGCACCAGCAACTGACGCTGACTCTGGGCCGCCTGCTGCACTTCGTAGGTTTTCTGCTGCTCCTCGGCCAGTTTGCGGTCGGTTTGGGTGGTCATCAGTTGGGCGGGCGGCACGATGTCGCCGATCAGCGTATCGACGCCCTGCACGTTATAGCCCAGCAGCGCCGTGCGAATGTAGGCGGCGGCTTCGCGCTGGCGCTCAGCGCGGTGCGTGAGGTAATCCAGGACCGTGTACTCCTGCGAGGCGTTGCGGAAGTAATTGCCCACGATGGGTTCGAGCACGTGGTCCACCAGGTTCTGCATCGACCCCACCCGCGAGATGACGCGCGGCGCATCGGCAGCAGCCACGTGGATGATCTGCGCCACGTCGAGGTTGAACGAGAAGCCGTCGCGCGAGCGGACGGTGATCGAGTTGAGCGACGAATCGTAGCGGTGCGCTTCGGTGCGCGTGGCCCAGTTGAGGACGATATTGGTCGTCGGCACCAGTTCCACCCGCATAATGTGCGTGTTGAGCGGTTGCCGGCCGGGGTAGAGCGGGGTGATCCAGATGCCTTTATGACCGACATCGACGAGGTTGCCGTGCATAAAATCGCTGCCCGACACGTCCGTCGCGGGCTTGCCCACGAAGGAGATTACCACGCCTACGTGGCCGATGGGCACTTCGGTCATCGGCACCTGTTCGACGCGCACGAACCACGGGTTCAGGTTCCAGGAGCCGGAAAGCAGGATCTGCTCCTGCAGGCCGCGCCGGCCGCCGGCGTCCAGAAAACGCTGCACATCCTGGAAGTTGTCGTGTTCGGGGATCACGGGTCCGGCGATCTCGCCGCCTTCAATCGGTACGCCGTCCAGCGTTGTCACGATGCCCACCATATCCGGGGCCACTTGATAGACGCGCAATTCGTCGGGGTGCATACCCAGCTCGGCGGCGGTGGCGGGTGTCAGCACCGAAAACAGCGCCGTGTTGATGCGGTAAGTGCCCGCCGTCAGGATGCCGCGCTGACGGCCTTTCTCGCCGCCGCCCTTCAGAAAGGCGCGGGCGTCCTGATAGTCAGAACACTCTACCACGCGCCCCAGAATGTGCGCCGGCGGAATCGGCGTCCCGGCGTTGGCCACGATCAGCCCGATTTCGCCGGAAGGCACCACCACCACGCGGCTCTTGGTGACGCCGTATTGCCAGGGCCAGAGGAAAAAATGCCAGCCGGGCGCTAGTGTATCGGCTTGATAACCAGCTTCACCGTTGAGGGCGATCAGCTCGCCGGGGCCGAGCGAACGGGTGGCGAATTTCTTCACCACTACGCCGACTTCCAACTCGCCCACGATCACGATGCCCAGCAGCGACTTCGCCAGCAACACGAAAGTCAGCAGGCCGAAGATGACGGCCAGCGTCGGCAGAATGGCCGAAGCAGCTTGTAAGAGAACCATATGCAAAACAGAAAAAGGGGAGAAGGGAAGGCCAAATGTAGGGCTTGCCGTACTTTTTCTGTCATCGGAATCAGGCGCTCCGTTTGGGGGTGGCGTTCAGGCGGTCAGCAGTTGGGTAAGTTCGGTTTCAAAGGCTCGGCGGGGCATCAGTTGCGCGCCCAGGCTCCGTAAATGGGCGGTTTCGATCTGGCAGTCGATTAGCGCCACGCCGTCGGCCGCCAGCAGTTCTACCCACCGGATAAAAGCGAATTTGGACGCGTTCGGCACCCAACTGAACATACTCTCGCCGAAGAAGACGCCGCCCAGGCGTAGGCCATAGAGGCCCCCCACGAGGGCGCCGTCCTGCCAGGCTTCGGCCGAATGGACGTATCCCTGTTCGTGCAGGGCCACGTAAGCGGCGCGCACGGCGGGCGTGATCCAGGTGCCGTCCTGGTCGGGGCGCGGCGTCTGGGCGCAACCGTCGAGTACGGCGGCGCAGGCCGTATTCAGCCGCAACTCAAAGGTGCCCTTACGCAGCACGCTGCGCATCGAATGCGAGACGCGGAGTTCGGACGGTCGCAGTACGCAGCGTGGGTCAGGGCTCCACCAGAGGGGCGGTTCGTCGTCGTTGAACCACGGAAAGATGCCGCGCCGGTACGCCGCCAGCAGCCGTTCGGGGGTCAGGTCGCCGCCGTACGCCACCAGGCCATCCGGAGAGGCGTGGGCGGTGGGCGGAAACCAGGTGGGGTCGGCGGTGAGGGGCAGCAAATGGGGCGTTGGGTGTTGATTATGCGTGAATTACCGATTCGGCACCACGTTAGCCTCCTGTTTGTAGCAGGGGTGCTACTTCGCGTCTGATGAAGTCGGCCAGCGTGCCGGGGGGCCGCCCCGTGAGGCGGCGCACAGTATCGGAGGCGGGCGGCGGGGCGAAAAAGCGCGGCAGCCAATGCAGCAGCACCAGGACCAGGGCGTAAGCCAGCGGCCGGCCTGCGCGGTGTTCGCGCCATAGAAAAGCCACGGGGTTGGGGCTTTGGTAGGCAATCGGTACCCCGGTCAACGCGCCCACCTGGGCCAATACGTCCGGAAAAGTGCGCAGTTCGGCGCCAGTAATGACGTAGGCCTGCCCGGTGTGGGCGGCGGGTTGGCGCAGCACCACGGCCGCCACCCGGCCAATATCCAGCACATCGACCCATTGAAAAAGCGCCTGACCCGCTGGTAATACCACACGATGCGCCCGTAGGTCGGCGCGCAGGGTGGTGGTTAGATTCTGCATAAAGTAGGAGGGGCGCAGAAAGGTCCAGCCCAGCCCCCAGGCGGCGGCGGCGGCCAGTAGTTCTTTTTCGATTTTATGGTGCGGAATCAACGAACTGCTTTCCGCGCCCTGCACCGACAGGAAGATCACGTGCCGCACGCCGGCCGCGCGCATTGCCCCGATCAGTGGCCGAAACACGCCCGCTACATCGGTGAGCTGCGGTGGGCGGAGCAGAAAAACGGTTTCCACGCCCGCTAGCGCTGGCGCCCAGGTAATGGGCCGCGCAAAGTCGAAGGCCACGGCCATAACCCCCGGCGGCAGCATCGCGGCTGCTTCCGAGAGGTCGCGGACGGCGGCCCGGACGGTGCCCGGCGGCAACGTCGGGCCAGCCAGCAGCGCCGCCAGCACCGCCCGCCCGATGTTTCCCGTCGCGCCGGTCAGCAGAAGGGCCATTGTTTGCGCGTGTGGAGGGTTATTTTTCCAGCGTGCCGCGAATCAGCTTCTCCGGACTGAACAAATTCAGTTGCAGGCTGAAACGGATGGCCGACGTGAATTCACCCCACGAGCCGGGCGTGTCCTGGGCGTAGTTTGAGCCGGCCAGTGGCAGGTAGATCCGTACCAGTTCGGAGCCCCGCAGCGGGCGCAGCACCAGCCCGGCGCCGTAATAGGTTCGGCGGGCCAACGTGCTGCCGGCGGCGGTGCCCACGTCGCCATAGGCCGTCAGCGGCACAAAGGGCAGGTTGGCTTCCACCGATGCCGTGGTGAGCCAGCGGTTGGCCAGGACCGGCAGCCAGGCGTGGAAAGCGCCGTCGCGGTCGTCGGTCTGGCGCGGCCCGGCTTCCAGCGCCCGGCTGATCGTGGCGCGGTCCAGAAACGTGGTTTCGCGCAGGTAGTCGGGCGAGCCGCTCAGGCCCAGGTAGAAAAAGTCCTGCGAGCGGCCGAAGATGCGCCCCCCGAACAGACGCGCGGTGATGGCTTTTTTAGCGGAGTAATACCGCTGATAACGTACCGTGAGGCGGGCCACGTTGGCGCCATCGAAACGGATGGTGGGCCCCAGGCGCGGGGTTAGGGCGCTGGCGTAGTAGTTATGGAACTCGGCCCGCGCGCTCAGGCGCTGGAGGGCGTTACCGGTTTCGGCCTCGTAGGCGCCCCAGCGGGCCGCGCCGAAGGTGCCGCTGGCGTCGTCGCCGGCCAGTTCGTCGCGCCGTAACGTGGTCACGGCGATTTGCAGCGTCTGGCGGATGCCCAACGGTTCGAGTGGCCGGAACCGAATGGTCAGCCGTGGCTCGATCTTCAGGAACCGCTCGAACCGGGCAATTCCCAGGCTGGTGGTGGTTTCGGCCAGGCGCCCTTCGCCAAGAATGGTGTAGGAAAAGTTGCCGAAGCCGTTGAGCTGCTTGCGGTTAAACGAGTACATCGGCAGTGCTTGGAAGCGCGCGGCCCGCTGCACGACGGACGATGAGGTCAGGTAAACGCCCGCCATCAGTTTGTCGGTGGTGTTAGCCCCCACGACGGGCGCCCAGGTCAGGGTGTTGCGGTCCCAGCGTTCCGGGGCGAAGAGTGGCCGGATGCTGACGGGGTTCCAGGTTCGGAGGGGGCCAGCCAGGCGCAGCCGGTCGTCGGCGCGGTGAAGGGTGGGCACGACGTAGTTGGGGTCGATGACGACGGCGCGCGCCGCCGGATTCCGGGGTAGGCTCACGACGCCCTGGTCGCGGAAAAGCGGCGTCCAGACCTGGTCCAGCACCTGGCCCTGCGCATCGACAGTCGCCACGGGTACGGTCAGCAGCGAATCGCCCTGATTCAGGACGCGCACCCGAACCGAGTCGCTGCCGACCCGCAGCCGGGTCAGGGCCGCATCCGGGCGCAGGGTGGTGGTGATCTGGTCGCGGAAAAACCAGTCCAGATTCCGGCCGCTGGTGCGGTTGAAGACCGCTGCCAGGTCGGCCGGCTGCGGGTGCCTGAACTGCCACGTCCGGTAGTAGGCGTGCATACAGGAATCAAAACGCGCCTGCCCTAAATACGCCGCCAGGTAACGCAGCAGGGCCGGGGTGCGCGCGTACACATCGGCGCCGTAATTGACGTCCGTAAAGTCTACCGACCGACTGCCGACCGGCTGGGAATAGCCCCGGCTGGTGCCGATCTGCCAGGTTAGGTCTGAAAGCGACGCGGCGGGGAGGCCGTCGAAACCAAAAAAGCGCGTCAGCAAGGGCGGTATGCCCGAGGTGGGTGGGCTAGCAGCGGGTGGACTTCCGGTCTTTGCTTTTTTCGCCGAAGCAGCCGCCTCACGGACCGAGTCGAGGGGGGCGCTGACGCGCTGCTCGGTATAGGAGTTGATACCCTCGTCGAGCCACGGGTAATCGCGCTCGTTGGTGCCCAGAATGCCGTAGAACCAGTTATGCCCCACTTCGTGGACGATGGCGCTGGCGTCCGTAATCGTGACCATTGGATACTCCATTCCGCCGGAACCGGGCGCCTGGGGGCCGCTCACGGCGCTGGCGCTGGCGTACGGGTAGTCGCCCACCAGCCGCGAGTAGCCCAGCACGGTGGCGTCAATGTCGGCCCGGTGCTTGAGCCAGTCGGCGGCCTGGTCGCTGGTGAAATAGAGCCACGTGGTGACCGTCCGGCCGGAGCGCGGCAGGGTCACGCCGCTCTTCAGCACGAAGTAGCGTTTGTCGGCGAACCACGCAAAGTCGTGAACGCGGTCCTGGGTATAGCGCAGCGTTTTCAGGCGCGGGCTGGAAGGTGGCATCTGCGGGCGCATTCGCGGGGCCCGCATCATCGAGGTGGTGCCGGGGCGCTCGAATCCTTTCAGGCCGGTTTCCGCCCGTCGCGCGCCGTCCGCCGCCAGCGAGTCGAGGCGGGCGCGCTCCTCGGGGTTTTGCAGCTCGCCGGTGGCGGCTACGGTATAATTGGCGGGCAGCGTGATCGAAACGTCGAATGAGCCGAACTCCGAGTAAAACTCGCCCTGGTCGAGGTAGGGCATCGGGTGCCAGCCGGCGCGGTCATAAACGGCGGGCTTGGGGTACCACTGCGCCACCTGATAGCTCTGACCCGCGTGGCCGCTGCGCGAGTGGTTCACGGGCAGCTTGACCCGGAAAGGGGTTTGGATGACGGCCGTGGCGCCCGGCGCCAGCGGGCGGGGCAAAATCAGCTTAGCGACGTCCGGCGTATGCGGGTCGTATTCAAGCGCGGCCGGCGTGCCATCGACGGTGAAGGCCAGCCCGTCGATCAAGCCGCGTGTGGAGTCGGCGTCGAACTGGAAGCGTCGGGCGCCGTTGCGTATCTGCTGCCGCGCGTAGGCGGTGTGCGTGTCGCGGTAGGCGTTGGGCCAGAGGTGAAACCAGATGAAAGGCAGCGCGTCGGGGGAGTGGTTGACGTACGTCAGCTCCTCGGTGGCACGCAGCTCGTGGCGCTGGTCATCGAGCGAAACGGTAATCCGGTAACGGACTTCCTGCTGCCAGTAAGGGGCTGCCGCAGCGGCCGTGAGCAGCGATTGAGCGGCGCCGGGCAGTGCCGGAGCCAGCAACAGCGCGGCGGCTACGCCCGCCGGCCACAGCCGTCGGGTCACCGCCCGCGAAAAGAACAAAGGCATAGAAAACAGAGAAGCGAGCGCCGAATAGGCGCCCGAAAATACGGCCTTTTGGCCCCCGGCGTTGATATCCGGCTTCGTTTCACAACCCGACAGGGCGAACGGGCGTTAGCTACTGTGGCTGCGTAAAGCAACGCCAATCTGTCTATTTTTCGAAAACGACCTTTTTCCCAATCAAATTCTCAAAATGGAAAAGAAAAATGTCCAGCACCAGGTTCACCTGGATGCTGCTGCCCACCTGCTCGCCCCCGGTAACCTGGTGGCCGAAGCCGGTCGTACTGGCCTCGATAACAACCTTCAGCGTTGGATCGAGGACCTCAAGGAGGTACACGATAACGAACATCTGCACCCCATCATTACAGATTTACAGGCGCTCAAAGCCCATTTCGGCTCCGGTACGCTGGATGGCCAAGTCATCAGCCGCCTCCTCCACCGTCTGGCCGACAATACGGCGCTAGTCGCGCATCTGGCCGACGGTAATGCCCAGCCCCGCGTCGTTGCCCTTAGTGCTGCCCTGGCGACTGCTGCGAGTTTCGTAGCTGGCGGCGCCGTCACTCCAAAAGAAGACCTACAACACGATTTGGCAGAAAATCGCTGAGCTGGTTTCTGGTTTCTGGTTAGTCCTATTGATTGAAGGCAACAGATGCTGAGCAAGTCATTCAGACGACCAGTCGACGGCCACAAAAAAGCCGGCTTTCCTTGCGGATAAGCCGGCTTTTTTGAGTTGCGACCAAAAACAGCCACTCAGTCACTCAGTCACTCAGCTCAAAAAGGTCGTTCTACCGGCGCTCTTTGATACGCGCTTGCTTGCCCGAGAGGCCGCGCAGGTAGAACAGACGGGCGCGACGGACGCGACCGCGGCGCAGGACTTCAATTTTGTCAATATTAGGCGACAGCAGCGGGAAAATCCGCTCCGTGCCGATCTGGTTCGACACCTTCCGGACCGTGAAGGTCTCGCCGTTGGTGCTGGGGTTGCGGCGTTGCAGCACTACGCCCTGGAACTGCTGGATGCGCTCCTTGTTGCCCTCGCGGATTTTGACGTGGACGTTGATCGTGTCGCCGGCGGCAAATACCGGCAGCTCGGCGCGGCGGGCCTGGCCCTCCTGGTTGATAAAGTCGAGAAGTACGCTCATCGCAGTACGGAACGAAAAAAATCGGGCATCACGACTAGGGAGCGGCCCGGAAAATGGAAAAAACCAAATGGCGCTAAGCGCAATCGGGCCGCAAAGGTACGGAAAAGCTGGGAGATGTGAAAGAGAAGGGGGGAGCGGGATTTACTGATGGGGAAAATTTGCTGATGTGTAAACACGCTGAGCTTAATTCAGCCGATCAGCAAATCAACTTGTCAGCACATCCACTCGTCATTCCATAAACCCATCAATCCGTTAGCAAATCAGGCCTTCGGGCGCGGGTTCGGGCTACTGCCTGTTCGAAGCGCCAGGCTTCGATGGCCGTGTGGTCGCCGCTTTGCAGCACGGCGGGCACTGGCATCCCCTCGAAATCTGCTGGGCGGGTATAAACGGGCGGAGCGAGCAGGCCGTCCTGAAACGAGTCGGTGAGGGCTGATTCTTCGTTGTTTAGTACGCCCGGCAGCAGCCGGACGATGGCGTCGGTCAGCACGGCGGCAGCCAGTTCGCCGCCACTCAGCACGTAGTCGCCGATGCTGACTTCGTGCGTCACGTACCGCTCCCGGACGCGCTCATCGATGCCTTTATAGTGGCCGCAGATCAGCAACACGTTCTGAAAGAGCGAGAACCGATTGACGAGTGGCTGACGAAGCGGCTCGCCGTCCGGGGTGAGGTAGATCACCGCGTCGTAGGTCCGTTCCTGACTCAGTTCACGCAGGGCGCGCACCAGTGGTTCGGCCATCAGCACCATTCCGGCGCCGCCGCCAAAGGCGTAGTCGTCGATCTGGCCGTGCTTATTGACGGCCCATTGGCGAATCTGGTGCAACCTTATCTGGACCAAACCCTTATCAGCGGCCCGTTGCAGCATCGAGTGGCTGAACGGACTCGTCAGCAGCTCCGGCTGGCACGTCAGGATATCGATGGTGACCACGGTTGTCGCTCGTTGCTGGTTGCTCGTTATTTGTTGCTCGTTGGAGCGGCTCGCCTTTGAAATCGCGCTAGGCTGCCGGGTCCGTTTTGGCCAAGGCGGATGTTTCGGGTGCCGGGTTCGACGCTTTCTTTCCTTTGCGCGCTTTGCGGGTGCGCGGTTCACGTTCCTTCGGCTCCTCGGTATAAAGCGCGAGCAGGCCGTCGGGCAGCATAATGTTGAGCTGGCGTTGGGCGCGGTCCACGGTCCGGATCACCTCATCGTTCACCGGCACCAGCACCTCAAACTTGCCGTGCTGCACAGCCAGCACATCGTGCTGGGGCAGCTCGTAGAAAGTCAGGACCGGCCCCAGTTCGCCGGCCGCCGCGTCGATGGCCGTGAACCCGACCACCTCGTGGTAGTAGAACTGCCCGGCCCCCGTGAGCGGCGGCAACTCGGTGAGTGGCAGCAGCAGCGTGGCGCCGCGCAGGGCATCGGCATCGTCCATCGTGCTGACGCCTTCCAGCGTCAGCAGGGCGCGGGTACCGTCGGCCTCGGAGCCGGTAAACTGCGTTTTCAGCACCTTGAACTCGGTCAGCGGGGCTGAATCGGGCGCGTCCGGGCGTTGTACGAACACGCGCTTGAGTTTTTGGTAGGCACGCGGGTCGTCGGCGTCGAATTCAGCCACCACCTGTCCGCGCACGCCGTGGGGGCGGATGAGCAAGCCCAACTCAAAACAATCAGCAGCAAACATTCAGGCGGGGGAGGGGGGAGAGGGAGGAAAACGAATACGTAAGGCCGCTCACCGTTCGGGGGGAGCAGTTTCTGCCGCAAACAAAAAGTCAGAAGCAGCCCACAGACTACTTCTGACTTTTCATAAAAACCTAGGAGCAGACGCGAAGCGTCGGCTTTTCTACTCAGCAGCGGCGTCCTCGGCGGAAACTTCCGCAGCGGCGGCAACCGGCACGGCCGTACCGTTGGCGGCAGCTTCAGCAGCGGCGCGGGCAGCGTCGGCTTCGGCCTGACGGGCGCGCAGGGCGGCCGAGCGGGCGTCTTTCACTTTAGTTTCGGCGGCGAGGGCAGCCGTGCGGGCGGCATCCTTCTTCGACGCCGTGGCATCGCCTTTGGCCGAAATCTTGGCGTTTTTGTCGTCGAGCCAGTCGTGGTAACGGGCATCGGCCACGTCCTGGGTGATGGCGCCTTTATTGACGCCCATCTGCAAATGCTTGCGGTACAGCACGCCCCGGTACGAGAGCATCGCGCGCACCGTGTCAGTGGGTTGCGCACCCTTCATCATCCAGGAGAAGGCTTTGTCTTCGTCGTACTGAATGGTGGCCGGCACCGAGTTGGGGTTATAGATACCCAGTTTCTCGATGAAGCGGCCGTCACGCGGCGAGCGGGAATCGGCGACCACGATGTCGTACAGGGCGAGTTTCTTGCGGCCTCGGCGGGCCAGGCGGATCTTAACAGCCATAAAACCTTGCGGGTTGAGCGACGGAGCACGTCCGTCTTTTTCTAAATTGGGCCGCAAAGGTACGGGAAAAGGGGCAGATTTCCAATGTAGCGGCGAGGTTTTGCCCCGCCGTAGCCCCGCCACGAAGCTGATCAGCCCGTTGCCCGCTCGGCGCTGCGCGTCGCACTTACTTTGAGGGCGCAGCTCCTGGCGACAGCGGCTACCATTTTCCCAACCCGCCCGCCTGCCGGAGCGTTTACGCCCGAAATCCGTTTCCTCCTCTCCTCGTTATGCGTAAATTACGTTTGTTCGGCGCGCTCGCCGTCGCGCTTTTTTCCCTGGTTACTTACTACTGCAACCGCACCGTGAACCCGGTGACCGGCGAAGTGCAGCACATTGATATGACGGCCCAGCAGGAAATCGCGCTGGGCTTGCAGGCCGCCCCCGAAATGGCCCAGCAGTACGGCGGCGAACATCCGGATGCCGCGGCCGGTCAGCGCGTCCGCGAAATCGGCCAGAAGCTGGTGTCTTCCACCGCCGCCCATAATTCGCCGTATCGGTTTGACTTTCACTTGCTGGCCGACGAAAACACCGTCAATGCCTTTGCTTTGCCCGGCGGGCAGGTATTCATCACGGCGGGTCTGCTTAAAAACCTTAAATCGGAAGGCGAGCTGGCGGGCGTGCTGGGCCACGAGATCGGTCACGTGGTGGGCCGGCACTCGGCCGAGCAGATTGCGAAGTCGAAGCTCACGCAGGGGCTGACCGGCGCTGCCGCCATTGCCGCTTACGATCCAGAGCGCCCCGGCACCGCCGTTCGCGCCGCCGCCGCCGCGATGATCGGAAAGCTGCTGAGCCTGCGCTACGGCCGCGAGGACGAGCTGGAAGCCGACCGGATGGCCGTTCGCTACACGGCCGACGCTGGCTACGACCCCCGCGCGATGGTGCAGGTAATGCAGACCTTGGAGCGCGTGGGCGGCGGCAAGGGCGGCGGCCCGGAATTCCTGCAAACGCACCCGAACCCCGGCAACCGGATCGGTAAAATCGAGGAAGCTATTCAGAAGGAGTTTCCGCAGGGCATTCCCAGCGGGCTGGCGATGTAATAGGCGGGCAGACTTTCGCTACTGGGCAGCGCGCCGGATCAGTGCCGTTCCATTATTTCACGTAGCCAGGCTTCGGCCTCGTTCACCTCCGTGAAGTAGCGGACAGTAAGGGGTAGATTGCTGATTGCCAGAACCACCGTGTCCGTCGCCAGACGGTTGAGGACGTTGGTGGAATCGATGACCGCCACGTGGGCATACGTCGTTTCGCGCATCGTACGCGGCACCCAGACTTCGCCCAGCCACTGCTGATCGGCTTCCGAGAGGGCGGGCATTCCCCGATGGTCGGACAGCACAGCCCCCAGGTGGCGCAGGTGCATCAGCTCCGCTGATTTTTCGTAGAGTTGGCGCAGCGCCGCCGATTCGGCCGTGCCGTGCGGGTGGTGCCAGTCCATCATCACGCAAAAACCTTCCGGGTGTTCGCGAACGGTCCCCAATGGGTTGGTGAAAAAAGGCAAGTCCAACGACGCGTCAGGGCCGAGGGAAGGCAAGGGGGAAGTAGGCATACGGAAGGCCGGCAGCAGGCCGGTTGCCCCAAAGTTCGCACTGTTTCTGCTCCCCTTGCCCCGAACTTCGTGCCGTGCCGCTGTTTTCCGAAGCCGATCTATTTGCCCGTCTGCCCGCGCTGCCCATCCGCGAGGCGCTGCCCGCGCTGCTGACGGCGCTCGAATGCGCCAACGTGGCCGTGCTGGAAGCCCCGCCGGGCGCGGGCAAAACCACCGTCGTGCCGTTGGCGCTGCTGACGGCGCCCTGGCGCGCCGACGGCAAAATCATCGTGCTGGAACCGCGCCGGCTGGCCGCGCGCGCCGCCGCCACCCGAATGGCCACCTTGCTCGGCGAGGCCGTGGGCCAGACGGTGGGCTACCGCGTCCGGCTCGAAAACCGCGTCTCCGTCGCCACGCGGGTGGAAGTGGTGACGGAAGGGGTTCTGACGCGCCTTTTGCAGGACGACCCCGCGCTGGAAGGCGTCGCGGCGATTCTCTTCGATGAATACCACGAGCGTTCGCTTCAGGCCGATCTCGGGCTGGCGCTGGCCCTCGACGCCCAGGCCGTGCTGCGCCCCGACCTGCGCCTGCTGGTGATGAGCGCCACCCTCGACAGCGCCCGCCTCGGCCAGTGGCTCGGCGCGGCCGTGGTGCGTTCCGAAGGGCGGATGTTTCCGGTGGAAACGTCTTATGTCAGTCCTGCCGAGGTGAGCGCCGCCGGGCCGTACCCCGCCGCCCGGCTGGCCGCCCTGGCGCCCGCCGCCGTGACGCGCGCCCTGCGGCAGCATCCGGCGGGCGATATCCTGGTTTTCCTGCCCGGCCTGGCCGATCAGCGCCGTGTGGCCGACAAGCTCGAACCTGCCCTGGCGGCCATCGGCGCCATCGACCTGCACGTGCTCCACGGCGAATTGCCACTCGATCAGCAGGATGCCGCCCTGCGGCCCGCACCCGCCGGACGCCGCAAAGTGGTCCTGGCCACGAGCATCGCCGAAACCTCGCTGACGATTGAAGGCGTGCGGATCGTGATCGACGGCGGTTTTGCCCGCGTCCCGCGCTACGATCCGCGCACCGGCCTCAGTACGCTGGCCACGGAAGCGGTCAGTCAGGCGGCCGCTGACCAGCGCCGGGGTCGGGCCGGGCGACTGGGGCCGGGCTGGTGCTATCGCCTCTGGCCCCAAGCCGATCAGGCGCACTTGGCGCCTTTCGCGGCACCCGAAATCCGGGGCGCTGATCTGAGTGCGCTGGCGCTGGAAACGGCGATCTGGGGCACGCCCGCCGAGGAGTTGCGCTGGCTCGACCCACCCACGCCCGCCGCCCTGCGCCCGGCCCGCGAACTGCTGGCCCGGTTGGGAGCAATTTTGAATTACGAATTACGAATTACGAATTACGAATTGGGGACGGCGCCTTCTGTTGCTTCCGAACACCCAAGTGCGAGGGGTGACTTACGCATTACGGGGGAAGCGAATGATTACGTGGGCGTTATGGACGGTCAAAGTCCGTCTGCTGAAGTGCCAAAGCTTTCCAATACCGTCGGCAAGGATGACAAAACGGTTCGTAATTCGGAATTCGTAATTCGTAATTCAACGCCTCACGGCCGCGAGCTGGCCCGTTTGGGGCTGACGCCGCGCCTGGGCCACTTGGTGCTGCGCGGCCGGGCGGCGGGGTTTGGCGCTACTGCGGCGGCACTCGCCGCGCTGTTGGCCGAGCGCGATCTGCTGACGGCGCCCGGCGGTGGTGGCGGCAGTGGGAGCGGGGCCACCCATTCGCGCTTTCAGATCAACCCCGACTTGCGCCTGCGGCTCGAAAGCCTGGCCACGGGTCGCGCGCCGCTGCCGGGGCTGACGGTGGATGCCGGCGCCGCCCACCGCGTGCGCGACGCGGCCACGGCGCTGGCTCGCCGTGCGGGCATCGGCACCAGCGGCCCGGACGCGCGTCTGCAACCCGACGCGGCGGGCCTGCTGACAGCCCTGGCCTATCCCGACCGGCTGGCCCAGCGTGAGGCGCCGGGGCGGCTGCGGCTGCTCACGGGCCAGCGCGCGACGGTGGCCGACGACCATTTCAGTCCTTCGGATCAGTTTTTCGCCGTCGCCCACCTCGACGGCGGCGGCGGCAACGGCACCCAGCTGCCGCGCGCGGCGCTGCTGGCCCCGCTGACGCTGGCCGAGATCGAAGCCGAGTTCGGCCCGCTGATCGAAACGGCCGACGAAGTGCGCTTCGACGCCGCCACGGGCCGGGTTGGGGCGCGACGCCGGCGCCGGCTGGGCGCGTTGATTCTGAGCGATGTCGGCTTACCGAACCCCGCACCTGCCCTGGTGGCCGCCGCGCTGCTCGATGGCCTGCGGGCGGGCGGCATCGGGCGGCTGCCGTGGTCCGACGAAGCCGCGCACCTGCGCACCCGACTGGCCTTTCTGCACCACCTGGCCCCGGCGCGCTGGCCCGATGTCGGCGATGCCGCGCTGCTGGCAACGCTGCCCGACTGGCTCGGGCCGCATCTGCCGCCCGGCGCCCGTTCGCTCGACGCCCTGAGCCGGGTCGATTTCGGCGAAGCCCTGCTGACGCTGTTGCCCGACGGCTGGTCGCAGCGGCAGGAGTTGGATCGGTTGGCCCCCAGTCATTTGTCCGTGCCCAGTGGTTCGCGCATCCGGCTCGATTACGCCGAACCCACCGCGCCCGTGCTGGCCGTGCGGTTGCAGGAAGTCTTCGGTTTGCTCGACACGCCCGCCATCGGCGGCACACCCGTGGGCACCGTGCCGCTGCTGCTGCACCTGTTATCACCGGGGCACCGGCCGGTGCAGGTCACGCGCGACCTGCGCTCGTTCTGGCAAACCGGC
>JANPLI010000097.1:0-6335 GCA_031426455.1 Hymenobacteraceae bacterium
CCCCAAACACCAGTCCGCCCCGCTGCGCGCGATGCGCAGCCGGGCGGAAACAGTAGAGGACCAATCGCCCTGCCCCTACTCCAGCACCAGCCGGCGCGCGGCGATGCCCGTGGGCGTCAGCACCTGCACCCCGTACACCCCCGTTGGCAGGGCGCGCAGGTTGAGCGAATGGGTGGTGGCGCCGGGCGCCAGCGTGGCCCGGAACACGACGCGCCCCAGGGCATCGACCACCGTCAGCGGCTGGGGCTGGGCGGCGGCGTTCAGGCGCACGGTCAGGTAGCCGTCGGACGTGGGGTTGGGCGCCAGCGTCAGCCCGACGCGCGCGGCCACGTCGGTGGGCAGGCCGGTGATGATCACGGTCTGCTCCGCCGAAAGCCCCGACGTGCAGTCGTTCGCGATGGCCAGCACCGCGTAGCGGCCGTTTTGGGCGCTGGTGGCCACGAGGTAGGTGGGATCGGTGGCGCCCGGTATCGGGCTGCCGTCCCGGAACCACTGATTGCCGGTGGGCGCCGACGACGTCAGCAGCACCCCAGCAGCTGTGGGCGCCCCCACCGTAATAGTAGGCGTGGGGGGGGGCGGGTTGATGACCACCGCCAGCGTGCCCGCCGGCGAAGAGCAACCGCCGATGGTCACGACGAGCGAGTAGGTGCCCGTGGCGGCCGTCGTCACGTTCGGAATAGTGGGCAACGCCTGGGTCGAGGTGAAGCCGTTCGGCCCCGTCCAGGCGTAGGTGGTGCCGGCGGGCTGGGAGCCCGGGCCGAAGATGAGCGTGACGCCGACGCACGGGGGGCGGTTGATGGTGATGGTGGGCGCGGGCACGGCGCAGCCCGAAACCAGGGTCACGGTATAGTCTTCGGTCTCGCCGGTGAAGCGCGGCACGCAGGCATCGCCGGGGTTGATCGAGTTGGCCGAGATGCCGTTGCGGATGCGCAGGCCCACGGCGCCCGCCGTGGCGGTGGTAGGCACCGTGAACGTTACCGTGGACGTGGCGGGCGTCGGCGGCATCGCCACGGCCGTCACCAGGATGAACTCACTCGTCTCGAAGGTGCCGTTGGCGTTGGTGTCGAGCCACGCGCCGATGGAGCCGATGCTCGACGATTCCACCGTCAGGGCATAGGTCTGGCCCGCCGTGAGGGTGGCCGTGGTGCTGCCGCTGGCCGGGTACACGGTGTAGGCCTGGCCGTTGCCGGAGGTGCAGCCCGTGTTGAGGTTGCTCAGGGTGGTGCCCACGATCCGGACGCTGTTGATCTGGCCGTTGAACGAGCTGCACGGCGAGCCTTGCAGGCCCGTGCTGCAATACGCCAGCGACCCGCACACGTAGCTGGTGCGGGTGCGGGTATTGCTGCCGGCGGGGTTCGAGGCCGTCAGGGCCACAGTGTAGCAGCCGCCGATCAGAAACTGCACCTGCGGGTTCTGGCTGGTGGCCGAGGTGCCGTTCACGAACTGCACGGTGGCGGGCGTAAACGTCCACTGCCAGGCCGAAGGCAGGTTCTGGGACTGGTCGGTGAACGTGACGACGGTGGTATTGGTGGGCGTGGTGGTGGAGGCCGTGAACTCGGCCACGGGCATCACGGGCGTCACCACGGTCACGGCCACGGCGTCGATCAGGGTGCAGCCGTTTTGGGTCAGGGTGGCGGTGTAGGTCAGCACGCCGGGTGTGGCGGGCACCGTAACGGTGAGCGGGTTGGCGGTGACGGGCGTCGGCAGCGACCCGCCCGACCACGTGACCGTGGGCAGCGGCTGGGCCGTCAGGCCGGCGTTGTAGGTGCCGATGGTTTGCCGGGCGCCGAACGAGGCCGCCGTCCAGCCGACGTTCGAATCGGTGTCGGTGCCGCTCAGGCCCGTGCCCGCGATGCCGCCGGGGCTGGGCGCGCCTGCGCCCGTCCAGACGCCCGCTGGGAAGCCCGTGGCGGCGGCGAAGTTGTTCATCGCCACGCCATCGACGGGTACGCCGCCGGGCGTCAGCAGCAGGAAGCCGTAGTCGCTGCCCGAGGTGAGCGGCTCGTTCGTGCCGCCGGTGTGGTAGTAGCGGTTGGCGGGGCTGTCGGTGCCCGTGCCGATGTGCAGCACCAGCACCTCCCCGGCTGGCAGCGTGGCGCCAGCGGGCAGCGTGTAGGTGCGGGCCAGGTTGGTGCCGTCGCCGCGCAGGTCGAAGACGTAGCCAGCCAGGTCGATGGGCACGGCGCCGATATTGCTGATCTCCACCAGGTCATCGTCGGTACCGAGGTAGGCGGGGCGGGGCGAAGTTCCGCCCGAACCGAACGAGCTCACCATCATCTCACTGATCTTGAGCGCGCCGCGCGGGCTGGCCGTGGCCGTGAGCGTGACAGGCGTGCCGGCGTTGATGCGCTGGTCGGGGCCGGCGTTCACGCTGATGGCGCCGTCGAAGTAGCTGGCGGGCGTCGTGGAGGCGGTATTGGCCTGGGCCGAGGCGTCGGTCACGGTCACGAACCACGTCACGAGCGCCGCGCCCTGGGCCGGAATCGTGCCCACCCAGACGCCCCCGACGTCGATCAGATTCACCACCGTGGGGGTGCCGTTGGCCACGGTATAAGTGGCCGTGGCACTGCCGATGGTGGAGGCATCCGTGGCCGTCACGCTGATCTGGTGCGCTACCGGCGCGCAGGCGCCGCCGGGCGGTGTGAGCGTGGCGGCCGTGATGACGGGCGGGAGGATATCGGTGCCGCCCGCCGGCTCGAACCGGAACACCGCCCCGCTGACGGGCACATTGGCCGCATCCAGCGGCAGCGCGCCGAGGGGCGCGGTGCCGGCCACGGGCGCCGCCCAGGTGCCGGTCAGCGAGCGCACGTCGGTCGGGCCGGTGCCGCGCAGGCCCACCTGCGTGATGGTGGCCGTGGGCGTGGTAAAGAGCGTGTTGAAGGCGCCATAGTGGACTTCGATCCGGCCGCTGCCCTCGTAGAGCCAGACCTGCGCCGTGCCCCGCGCGCCGGGCGCGCCGAACTGCTGGAAATTGGCGCTTTCGACCTTGAACACCCGGTTCGGGGCCGTGCCGGTGGTCAGGTAGCGGAGGGTGGCGCCGGTCTGGTCGAGGTCGCGGCCGAACCAGGCGATGAGTTGGTTCTGGTTCTGGTTCAGCACCGAGTTGATGGTGAGCAGGTCGGCGGTGGGCGCCACCGTCAGCCAGCCGTTGGTGTTCACAATCACGCTCGTGGCCAGCACCCCCGCGAACGGAAAACTGAAGCCCAGCGGCAGGGGCGCGGAGTTGCCGTCATCGACGGAGCCGCCGCCGGCATTGGCCACGAACGGGGTGCCGCCCGCCAGGGCCGCGTAGGGGCTGGTGCTGGTGCTGAAGGTATAGGTGGAAACCGACTGCGCGGCCACTGGGCGGGCAGGCGCCAGGGCCAGCGCCAGCCCGGCCGTCAGCCCAGTCGTCAGGGCCAGCCAGCGGCTGAAAAAAGCGGAAAGTTTATGCATTTTGGGTTGAATGGAAACGGAACGGTTCCGCAAAGGTGCGAACCGGCCCCTGCTACGCGGCTGACGCCACCGCGTTTCGGGCGGTGGGGGTGCCAGCAAACCGGGGCCCCAGCACGGTAGTGGGGCGGGCAGACCAACAGGACTTACGCGTGAAGCCCCTTTGGCCGTCCGTTGAGACGCTCTTCTTCTTGCTTTCAAATCTCCCGCGAAGACGCGAACGCGGAGACGCGCAGCGCTGAATAGGCCATCTTTCATTGGGTTCAGCGCTTGCCCTATAGCCTCAGTAGTGATTAGCAAATACTGACTCCCGATTACTTTTGCCGCCACAGCCGGTCGTGTGCCGGGTACTACCAGGGCCGTCGGCCCGCGTGCGAATAATGAAACCTTACCTTACCCGTTGGCTGCGCTGGAGCGGCCTGTTGCTTTTCCTGCTCACCGCCCGCCCGGCCGCCGAGGCCCAAACGGGCGTCACCATCGGGGCTGGCACCGCGCCCGACGTGTCGGCGGCGCTCGACATCATCAGCACCGGCAAGGGCGTGCTGCTGCCCCGCGTGGCGCTGGCCACGGCCATCGCCACGCCCGCCACGGGGCTGATCGTGTTTCAGACTACGGCCCCGGCCGGGTACTACTACAACGCCGGCACGGCGGCCAGCCCCAACTGGCAACAGGTTGCCACCGCCGCCGGGGCGGCCATCACGGCCAGCAACGGCCTGACCAAGACCGGGGCCGACGTGGCGCTGGGCGGCACCCTGACCACGCCCACCACCCTCACGACCACGGGCGCCAACCCACTCACCCTCACCGGGGAGGGTGCCCTGAACCTGGGCACGGGCGCGGCGGATGGCCCAGTGGCCCAGTGGCCCTGGGGCGTACGGGCGGCACGGTGGCCGTGGGGCCGCTGGCCGGCACCGGCACCCGCCTCGTGACGGCCGACGCCGCCGGCACGCTGGGCACCAACCAGCCGGTGTTCGATACGGCCGCCGGCACGCTGGCCCTGCCCACCAGCGTTACCGGCAGCGTGAACACGAGCACCGCTCCCACCAGCGTGGCCGTGAGCGGTACCACGGCCTACGTAGTGAGTTTTTCTAACAACAACTTGCAGACGTTTGACGTGACCAATCCGGCGGCCCCGGTGCTGCTCGGCACCGTGGGCACGGACGGCAACCCCCAAAGCGTGACCGTGAGCGGCACCACGGCCTACGTGGTGAACCGGGCTGGCAACACCTTGCAGACGTTTGACGTGGCCAACCCGGCCAGCCCAACCCTGCTCGGCAGCGTGGCCACGAACAACGGCCCCAATAGCGTGGTCGTGAGCGGCACCACGGCCTACGTGGTGAACCGGTTCAGCAGCACCTTGCAGACCTTCAACGTGGCCAACCCGGCCAGCCCGACGCTGCTCAGCACCGTGAGCTCGGGCACCAACCCCTACACCGTGGTCGTGAGCGGCACCACGGCCTACGTAGTAAACTACACCAGCAATACGTTGCGGATTTTCAACGTGGCCAACCCGGCCAGTCCGGTGCAATTTCCCAGCGTAGGCACGGGCAACAACCCCTACAGTCTGGCCGTGAGCGGTACCACGGTGTACGTAGTGAACTTCACCGACAACACCTTGCAGACGTTTGACGTGACCAACCCGGCCAGTACGGTGCTGCTCGGCAGCGTGGGTACGGGCAACAAGCCCACCGGCGTGGCCGTGAGCGGCACCACCGCCTACGTGATCAACTCCTTCAGCAACAGCTTGCAGGCCTTCAGCGTGGCCACGCCGGCTAGTCCGGTATCGCTCGGCACCGTGGGCACGAGCCGCTTGCCCCAAAACCTGGTCGTGAGCGGCACGACCGCTTATTTGGTAACCTTTTTTGACAACAATTTACAAACCTTCAGCTTGCCCAGCCCGCCGCGGGCGGTGGCCGTGCAGGCCGATGGTAGCCTGGCCTCGGTGGCGCTGCCCAGCGGGGCCGACTACATCCAGAACACTACGGCCCAGCAAGCCAGCAGCAACTTCAATGTGAGCGGCAACGGCACCATTGGCGGCAACGCCACCGTAGCGGGTACCGGCACGGTGGGCGGGCTGCTGACGGCGGGCAGCGCCAAAATCAACAACCTGACCACGGCGGGCCTGGTCGCCACCGATGCCAGCGGCAACCTAAGCAGCGCCAGCACGGCTAACCTCGGCGCTAGCTTTATCCAGAACGGCACTACCTCGCAAGCCAGCAGCAACTTCAACGTGGCGGGCGCCGGCACCGTGGGCGGGCTGCTGACGGCCGGCAGCGCCAAAATCAACAACCTGACCACGGCGGGCGTCGTGGTCACCAACGCCACCGGCAACCTGAGCGCCAGCGCCGCCACCTCGGTGCTCACCAGCCTGGCCAGTGCCCAGAAAGGCACCGCTACGCTCGGTAGCAGCGCTTCGGGGTTGGCCGTGTACACCATTACGTTTCCTACGGCTTTCGGGGCGGCTCCCAGCCAGGTGCTGTGCACGGTGCGCACCCAAACCGGCCAGGCTTTCAACGACACCTTTGCCGTCACTACCAAAAGCATTACCACCACCGGTTTCCGGGTGAACGTGCAGCGCGTAGACAGCAATACCTTCTGGAGCCAAACCCTGCTCCTCGACTGGCTGGCCCTGCCTTAGCCCGTCGGCAATCCCGCCCGTCGCCTTCGCCCATCACCATCAAAAAAGCCCCCGACGCACGGTGCGTCGGGGGCTTTTTTGATGGTGGGGTGGGCGCCGCCAGGCCTAACCACCAAAAACCAAACGCTCTTACCGGGAGATGGACGGATGATTCTGAGACGGCTTCGTGCGGCCCCGAAGGGGCTATCGTTCGGTAGCCAAGGCGTTTTTTAGGGGTAACAGGCGGTCCCGAAGGGACTACCTTCCCGGCGGCAGGTAGTCCCTT
>JANPLI010000098.1:0-3932 GCA_031426455.1 Hymenobacteraceae bacterium
CCGTGGCCTGTTCGGTCTTGCTTTGGTACGCCCGATCTGCCAGCGGAATGCGCGCCTGCTGGCAACGGGCCGCATCGCTGCACCAGGCCTGGGGCAAATACAACCGCGCCCCCACCAGCCCCGCGTGCGTCCCGCGCACCAACGCCGCAAACACGCCTACCTGTCCGTTATCGGTCTTGCCCAGCACGCCAATGTACTGACGGCCAATGCCGACGCTCTGCGAGCCGGCTTTCGCCCAGCCGCATTCGTCCAGCAGCAGCCCCTGCTCGCCGGGCAGCGCCGCCAGCGTGGCCTGCACCTCGCGCGCCACCTGGCCGATCACGCCCGGCCCATCCCACGTCGATTCGCTGATGAAGTGATGCAGGGTGTCATAGGAGGCATCGGGCGTCTGTTCCTCCATTCGCTCTATATTGCTGCGACAATGGTAAAACAACCCCTTGAAGTATTGCTGCCCGTACCGCAGCCGACGCCCCGATTGCCCCCGAAACCAGTCGCCATACCGACCCACGTAGCCATCGGCTTTTTTTCACTGATCGAAAAACGCATCCCGCAAATAAACCACAGATTAGCTGGAAACCAACCTGCCAAAGTAGAGGTAAGGGGGCACTAGTATATCCGGGCTAAACGGGTGTGCAACCTGCCGCTTGAACGCCTCTGTGACCTGCCAAGGGCCGCCCCTTACCCCAGGCGGAGGGGTCTCGTAAGTGTAAGTCAATAAAGAGCCAATATGCGGCGGCTGCGCCAGCACCATTGCAAGTAGCCCAGCAAGAGCGAGTTTCCAGTACAGGCCGGGCCGGGCGCTTTGCCGAATTAAGGCACGCCGGCAGCGATTCAACCAATCATTCAGTACATATTGCCTCATTGCGGTGAAGGTAACGGCACGTTACGCACGGCCTCCCGGCAGCGGTGGCCCGGCGGCATCCGGCACTGCGAGCAACAGAACCGGCGGCAACGGCGCCACCACGGCGTGGCCCAGTGCCGCCGCCTGCGGCACGAGCCAAGCAAGCGCCGCTTCGCGTTCGTTGCGGATGTGGCCTTCCAGAATCGCTTCCAGCACCAGGCTTTTCAGCTCGCCGACGGCTTTGGACGGCTTGAGGCCGAAGACGTGCATCAGGTCGTCGCCGGTTAGTGCGGGCTGGAAATGGCGCATCTGGTCCTTTTCCTCGACCTCGCGGAGCTTGCGGGTCACTTCATCGAAGTTGTGGAGGTAGCGCTGGACTTTCGTGGAGTCTTTGCTGGTGATGTCGGCCCGGCAGAGCTGCATCAGCTGGTCCACGTCGTCGCCGGCTTCGAAGAGCAGGCGGCGGACGGCCGAATCGGTCACCACGTCCTTCACCAGCGCAATCGGCCGTAGGTGCAGCCGCACAAGCTTCTGCACGAAGCGCATTTCCTCGCCCAACGGCAGCTTGAGCTTGGTGAAGATGCCCGGCACCCAGCGGGCACCTTTTTCTTCGTGGCCGTGAAAGGTCCAGCCCTGGGCGGGGTAATATTTCTTGGTGGCGGGCTTCGCGATGTCGTGCAGCAGCGCCGCCCACCGCAACCAGAGCGAGGCGTCGGGCTGGGCCACCACCAGATTGTCGAGAACTTGCAGGGTGTGGTAAAAATTGTCTTTGTGGGCGTGCTTACCCACTTTCTCGACGCCGTGCAGCGCCACGAGTTGCGGCAGAATCAGCGGCAGCAAGCCACTCTGAAACAGCAGCTTGAAGCCGTAGCTGGGCTTGGCACTAAGGATGATCTTGTTGAGTTCGGTCGTGATCCGCTCCTGCGAGAGAATGCTCAGACGCTCCTTATTTCGGGTCAGCGCATCGAACGTATCGGGGTCGATATCAAAGCCCAGCTGCGTGGCGAAGCGTACCGCGCGCAGCATCCGCAGGGGGTCGTCGGTGAAGGTGATGTCGGGGTCGAGCGGGGTGCGGATGGTGCGGGCCTGCAAGTCGGTCAGCCCCGCATACTGGTCCACAACGGCGCCGTAGTCGGCTTCATTCAGGCTCAGGGCCAGGGCGTTGATGGTGAAATCGCGCCGCGCGAGGTCGTCGTCCAGCGTCCCGGGTTCTACTTCGGGCTTCCGGCTTTCGCCCCGGTAGCTTTCCTTGCGGGCGCCCACGAACTCCACTTCGCCCCCACCCCAAGCAGCGGGCAGCACCACCTGCGCCGTGCCAAAAGCGGCAAACACGCTCACGCGCGGCTTGCCGGGCAGGCGTTTAGCGAAGGCGCGGGCCAGCGCGGGGCCGTCGCCCAGCGTCACCACATCCACATCCGTGGACGGGCGGTTCAGCGCGCGGTCGCGAACGTACCCGCCCACCACCCAGGCCGGCTGACCGAGGGTGGCCGCGGCCTGAGCCAGCAGCGGAAAAAGGGGCGAATCCGAAGGAAGGGTGGGCAGCAGCGGGGAGGTCGGCATCAGAACCGCAAAGGTCGGGCACTATCAATGAACAATGAGCAATGGACAATGAGCAATGTTTAGTCGCTTATTATCTATTCCTCATTCCTCATTCCTCATTCCTCATTCCCCATTCCTCATTGACGCCCAAACCCGTACCTTTGCGGCCCCGCAAACCAGCGGGGACCTTCCTGCCACCGCGCCCCACCGGGGTAGCGGCCCGGCGAGCGGCGGGGAGTTTATCAGCAATCGGGCTGCAAGTCAAGCATATGGCAATCGAAACTGCCAACGACGATTTCAATTGGGACGACCTCGACGTCGCCACCGCCGGCCGGTCCTTCGGCGGTAACTATTCCGCCGAGCAGCGCGCCGAGATGGAGCGCCAGTTCGACGCCACCCTGACCACCGTGGAAGACGACCAGCTCGTGTCCGGCGTGGTGGTGGGTCTGACGGACCGCGACGTGATCGTGAATATCGGCTTCAAGTCCGATGGTCTGGTGTCGCGCAACGAATTCCGGGGCGAGGAATTGCCCCAGCCCGGCGACCGCGTGGAGGTGCTGGTGGAAAACACCGAGGACCCCAACGGCCAGCTCATCCTGAGCCGCAAGAAGGCCAAAGTGAAGCAGGCGTGGCAGAGCATCTACGATGCGCTGGAGAACGACACGATCCTGGAAGGCATCATCAAGCGCCGCACGAAGGGCGGGCTGATTATGGAGATCAACGGCGTAGAGGCGTTCCTGCCCGGCTCGCAGATCGACGTGAAGCCCGTGCGCGATTTCGACATCTACGTCGGCAAGCGGATGGAAGTGAAAGTGGTGAAAATCAACGCCGCTTTCGACAACGTGGTGGTGTCGCACAAGGTCCTGATCGAGAAAGATCTGGAAGCCCAGCGCGCCGTCATCCTCAACAACCTGGAGAAAGGCCAGGTGCTGGAAGGCGTCATCAAGAATATGACGAACTTCGGCGTGTTCATCGACCTGGGCGGCGTCGATGGTCTGCTGCACATCACCGACATCTCGTGGGGCCGCGTCCAGCACCCCTCCGAAGCCCTCAAGCTTGACGAGAAAGTGCGTATCGTGGTGCTCGACTTCGATGAGGACAAGAAGCGTATCTCACTGGGGATGAAGCAACTCCTGCCGCACCCCTGGGATTCGCTGCCCGCCGACCTCGGCCCCGGCTCGCGCGTCAAAGGCCGGGTGGTGAACGTGGCCGATTACGGCGCCTTTATGGAAGTCGTGCCCGGTGTGGAAGGCCTGATCCACGTCTCGGAAATGAGCTGGAGCCAGCACCTGCGCGATCCGAAGGACTTCGTGAAGTCCAACGACCAGATCGAAGCCGTGGTGCTGACCCTGGACCGCGAGGACCGCAAGATGAGCCTCGGCCTGAAGCAGCTCACCTCCGATCCGTGGACCCGCGAGGATTTCGCCGCCAAGTTCGCCGTCGGCACCAAGCACAACGGCCTGGTGCGCAACCTCACCAACTTCGGCCTCTTCGTGGAGCTGGAAGAAGGCGTCGATGGCCTGGTGCACGTCTCGGACCTGTCCTGGACCCG
>JANPLI010000099.1:0-20560 GCA_031426455.1 Hymenobacteraceae bacterium
CCCTGGGGTGGTGGGGTGGTGGGGTGGTGGGGTGGTGGGGTGGTGGGGTGGTGGGGTGGTGGGGTGGTGGGGTGGTGGGGTGGTGGGGTAGTGGTTATGATAAGACGGCACTACCTCCACAACCTCACTACCTCACCACCACCTCCACCTATTGTAGCAGCTTTTCCAGCCTTAGCTGCGTGATTTTGGCTTGCTCGTTCATCGCGATGCGCATTTCAGCTGCTGGCTCGTTTGGCAGGCGGGCTTGCAGCAGGGTCAGCATCTCGTCGGCTGATTTGCCACTGGCGCACACGATGAATATGTAGCCGAACCGGGCTTCATAGGCGGCGTTGCCGGCTGCCAGGGCTTCCAGCACTTCGGCGGCGGCGCTTTTCACGGCGCCCTGTTCGCCTGCGGCCCAATGAGCGGTGCTGGCAAATTTCGCTTGCAGCGCCGTCATATCGCCGATTTTGGGGTGGTGCGTAAAGGCTTCGCGCCAGTCGGCTTCGGTCAGGCCGAACCAGATGCGGCGCGCCTCAGCGAAGAGGGCGCCGTCGTCAGTTACTGGAAATGCCTGATTCAGTGCCGCTACCCAGCGTTGGGCGCCGCAGCACCGGGTCAGTTCCGCCGCGCGGGCTGGGGGCGGTAACGTATTTAGTTCGTCAAGCGTCATTACTGTGGTTTTTCGCAGAGCGTGCAAAGTACGCAAAGGCTGCGCGGTGCCCGTCGCGCATTTGGCGGGAGTCACGGGTTGCGTCACGGCCGGGAGGCAGCTCCCGCTTTCAACCGGCGCCGTAGCTGGCCACCAACGTTTCTCCGCCCTGGTCGTCGTGCCAGTGAGGCCGCTTTCCCGTCCGGTGCCCTACTTTCGCGCGGTATTTGGTGCCGCCGTCTGGTGCCTTTCCATTCAACCCCGTCCGCCCCGCTTTTTCTTATGGCCGAATCCGCCGAACTGCACTACAACGGTAAAATCTATACGTACCCCGTCACGGTGGGCACCGAAAACGAGCCGGCCATCGATATCAGCAAGCTGCGCGACGAAACCGGGCTCGTGACCTTCGACCGGGGCTACAAGAACACCGGCGCCTGTAAATCGGCCATTACGTTTCTCGACGGCGAGGAAGGTATCCTGCGCTACCGGGGCTACCCCATCGACGAGCTGGCCGCCAAAGCGTCGTTTCTGGAGGTAGCGTACCTGCTGATCTGGGGCGAACTGCCGACGCAGCCGAAGCTGAAGGATTTCGAGGATAAGATCAAGATGCACACCCTCGTCCACGAGGATATGCGCAAGATTTACGACGGCTTCCCGTCCACGGCTCACCCAATGGGCGTGCTGACGGCCCTGACGGCGGCGCTGACGGCGTTCTACCCCAAGAGCCTCGACCCGGACCAGACCAAGGAGGAAATGGAGCTGAATATCATCCGGTTGCTGGCTAAAATGCCGACGCTGGCGGCCTGGAGCTTCAAAAATTCGGTGGGTCACCCGCTGAACTACCCGCAGAACCAGCTCGACTACTGCTCGAACTTCCTGCAGATGATGTTCGGCTTCCCCACCGACGCCTACCAGACGAACCCGGTGGTGGTCGATGCCCTCAACAAGCTGCTGATTCTGCACGCCGACCACGAGCAGAACTGCTCCACGTCCACGGTGCGGCTCGTCGGTTCGGCCAACGCCAGCATTTATTCGAGCGTCTCGGCGGGTATTTCGGCCCTGTGGGGACCGCTCCACGGCGGCGCCAACCAGGAAGTGATCGAGATGCTTGAAGCGATTGCGGCCGACGGCGGCGACACCCAGAAGTGGATCGCCAAGGCCAAAGACAAGAACGACTCGTTCCGGCTGATGGGCTTCGGCCATCGGGTTTACAAAAACTTCGACCCGCGCGCCACGATCATCAAAAAGGCCGCCGATGACGTGCTGAAGGCCCTGGGCCTCGAACACGAGCCGCTGCTGGCCATCGCCAAACAGCTCGAAGAAGCCGCCCTGACCGACCCGTACTTCATCGAGCGCAAGCTTTACCCGAACGTCGATTTCTATTCGGGCCTGATTTACCGCGCCATCGGCATTCCCACCGAGATGTTCACGGTGATGTTCGTGCTGGGGCGCCTGCCCGGCTGGATTGCCCAGTGGAAGGAGATGCGCGAGCAGAAGGAGCCGATTGGCCGCCCGCGCCAGATTTACACCGGCCCCACCGAGCGGCACTACGTGGCCATCGGCAGCCGCTGATTTTCCGTTTCCGGTTGAGATTCAATAGCGTCCGCCTCGCTGGCTTTTTGAGCTGGCGAGGCGGATTTTTTGAGTAAAAAGACCAGAATCCGGCCGCTGCAGAATGGCAGGCCTGGCGCACGGCGCCCGAATGACGAAACGCGTATCTTCGCCCCAATGAAATCCCTGCACCTGCTGGCTTTGGCGCTGAGTGTTCTTCTGCCGCTTTCGGCCCAGCAGTGCGCGCCAGGGCCGGCGGGTGCTGCGGGCGCCGGGGGCCTGGACGCCGCCCGGCTTCAGCGCACCTGGCTCCACGCGCACGAAGAAGACCACGGCGATACCCTGATTTTTCGACCCAACACGTATGCTTTCCGGCCCAGCCGGGGGCGAACAGGCTTTCAGGTCGAGCCGGATGGCGCCCTGACGCAGCTCGATATTGCCCCCACGGACGGTCTGGAATCGCACAAAGGGCGCTGGCGGCTGGAAGGCCGCACGCTGATAGCGACGTTCCCGGACGGCACTTCGCAGCCTTATCGGCTACAAGTGTTGCGGCTGGAGGCCGACAAGCTGGAAGCGACCCGGACGTTCGACCACTGACAACACCTACTTGTTGATAGGCCGCTGATTTGACTTTCTTCGCTTTCTTGCGCCTGCATTATGGCCTACTGGCTGCTGAAAACTGAACCTGCCGTTTACTCCTTCGCCGACCTGGAGCGGGAGACGCTCACGGCGTGGTCGGGGGTGCGCAATGCGCAGGCGCGCAATAATCTGTTGGCAATGCAGCCCGGCGATCTGGCGCTGATCTACCACAGTGTCACCCAAAAAGCCGTCGTGGGGGTAGCAGAAATTGCGGCCGCAGCCACCCCGGACCTGACGGCGCCAGCTGGCTCGCATTGGGTCGATGTGGCGATTCGGCCGGTTCGCACCCTGCCGCAGGCAGTTACGCTGGCCCAGATCAAGGCCGAACCTGTCCTGGCCCAGATTGGGCTGGTGCGGCAATCGCGTCTGTCGGTCGTGCCGCTGACCGCAGCCGAGTTTCGGCAGGTGTTGGCAATGGGTCACGCCGTGGAGACGAATCAGCCAGCTGGCTGAAAGTCGCGCGACATACGGTGCCCAAACGGCGCGCTAAGAGCATAAAAAAAGCCGCTTCCGAAGATCGGAAGCGGCTTTTTTGGGAGAATAGGAGCTTGCCAGCGATCAGGCCAACTCCAGCATTTCTTCGGCGACGGCCGGTTTCGGCCCCGGAATCGACTGTTCCGCTTTCGGTAGACGGAAACGAATGACCCCGAGCTTGTTGAGCGTCCAGATGACGGGGTAGGAGGGGTCCAGTTCCCACTTTTTCACGCCAAAGTTCACGCGGTTCGGCAGCTTGTGGTGGTTGTTCTGGAACAGCTCGCCGCCGGTCAACACGTCGAAGGGCAAGGAGTTACGGCTTTTGTCGTGGTTGTCGAAGTTCTGGTAGCCGTACTTGTGACCGCTCCAGTTCACGATGGCACCGTGGATCGGGCCCATCAGGAAGTGAATCGGCAGCAGCAGAAACTGCCACCAGGCCGTGGCGAAAGCGAAGTAGAAGCCGACGTAGGCCGTGCCCCAGAGGAGGCGCCCGCGCCAGTCGTCGCCGATGCGTTCCACCAGATTCCACTCCGGCGTATCGCCTTTGAAGCGTTCGGCCAGCTCATACTGGTCGTTCAGGACGGCGTTGTAGATGTCCTTCGTCTTCCACATCATCAGGAAGGCGTTGGACGAATAGTGCGGCGAGTGCGGGTCGTTCGGCGTATCCGAGAAGGCGTGATGCATCCGGTGCAGCAGGGCGTAAGCGCGCGGCGAAAGGAAGCTCGACCCCTGCGTGAGGTACGTCAGGCCGAAGAAGAACTTATCCCAAAAGGCGCTCATCGTGAACATCTTGTGGGCGCCGTACCGGTGCAGGTAAAACGTCTGCATAAAGAGCGACAGATACCAGTGGCCGACGAAAAAAGCGAGAATGATCATTAAAAACCGAATGTTGGAAAAAATCGGGCGCAAACCGAGCGACAGGCAGTCCCGATCCAGTAAGTGTCAGGCAGGCAAACAGGCGCTCGCCCCTTTGGTTCGCTGCAAAGGTAAGGGCGGACTGGTTTTTACTAACAAGCGTTAGTATCGGATGCTTGCCGACTATCTGTGATGCGGGCCCGGCAGCTATCGTTCTACTGCGATCACACCCGCCACGGCCGCGTAAGGGATGCCCGCGCGGGCTTCGGCTTCGCGGACCAGTTCCTGCTGCCAGGGGCGTAGCACGGCGTCGGCGCCCAGTTCCACCATTTCGGCCATTGCCCGGTTCGACAGCACCAGGTTTGCCAGGTTCTGGCCGTACTGCGCGGCCAGGGCGCTTTTCAGGGCCAGCAGTTGCGCTTCGCGCTCGTCCACGAGGCGGGTTTTTTCGGCTGACATCCGCCACTTGAAGCCGCGTGGGCGGACGGCGCGCGGTTCCGGCTCCGGGGCCACAAACCGGCCGGGGGCCAGTTCGGCAAGGCGGTCGAGGTAGGGCGCACGGCGCAGCACGGCGTGGGTGCCCTTCACCGAGGCCCACGCATGGGCGTCGCGCGGGGTCTGACGGATAAAATCGACGAAAAATTTATTGTCGAACAGGTGGTACGGCGGGCGGTCCAGCTCGCGCGCCGCGTCGTCGCGAATCTGCCACAAGGCCCGAAACAGTGGCACTTCGTCGGGGTAAAGCTTGAGTTTGGCCACCAGGCGGCTCCAGGGTTCGGGGTCGCGCGTAAAACGCACGTGGTCGAGGGCGGCGTTTTCCTGGTGCGCCCATTCGGTGCGGCCCAGCGCGGCGAGCTTGGCTTCGAGGCGGTCTTTGAGCTCGAAGAGGTAAATCACATCGTTGGCGGCGTATTCGAGCTGCGATTCGGTGAGCGGGCGCTTGAGCCAGTTCGATTTCTGCTCGCCCTTGTCCACGATCAGCCCTAATTCCTGCTCGATCAGCCGACCCAGCGAAATCTGGTTGTCGGCGTCGCCCAGCAATTGGGCCAGAATGCTGGTATCGACGATGTTGGGCGTCTGAACCCCGTACAGCTCATCGAGTAGCAGGATATCTGATTTGCAGGAGTGGAAGACCTTGACGATGCCGGGATCGGCCAGCACGGTGAAGAGCGCCGTCAGGTCGGGGATCGTGACCGGGTCGATGAGCCAGACAGCGGTGCCGTCAAAGATCTGGACCAGCCCGAGGTGGCGCCCGTAACGGTAGCGCATATCGTCGAACTCCAGATCGACGCCCAGTTGGGGGCAGGTGCGCAGGTGCGCGCAGGCGGCCGGCAGCTCGGCCGGCGAGGTGAGGTAGTGAATCGTCATTGAGGGGGCAAGGTCGGCACGGATGGGCGAATTTGGCGCGGCGCCTTACCGCCCTTTTTTCGGGGTTGCCTTCAGATCAATCTCCAACCCGCGCCGGAACGTGGCCGTGCGGGTGGGTTTAGTGGGCGCGGCTTCGTCGTCGTACCAGGTCCAGCGGCCGCTTTGGAGGTTGTTGGCCCAAGAGCCGGTGACGCGGGGGCGGCCGTCGGGGCGCAGCTCGCGGTAGGGGCCGTTTTTGGCGCCGTTCTTCCAAGAGGTTTCGGTGGTGGCCTTGCCATCAGGGCCGTAGTCGGTCCAGAGGCCGACGCGCCGGCCGCCTTCGCGGAAGCCCCGGCTCGCCACGGCGCCGGTAGGGTGGTACGTGACCTGCTCGCCGGCCAAACGGTTGCGGGTGTAGCGGGCCAGCTCCTGGAGGGGCTTGTTGGGGCCGTCGTAGTAGGTGGGCCACTCGCCGGTGCGCTGCCCTTCCACGACGTGTTCTTCGGCCTGTAGATTTCCCGATTCGTAATAGCTCAGGCGGTCGTAGTCGCGGCCTTCGTTGCGGTACGTGGTTGCTTCGCGGAGCTTGCCGCCGGGGTAGAAAAACTGCTCCGTACCCACTTTTGCGCCGAGCTTATAGGTGGTGTGGCCAGCTACGGTGCCATCTTCAAAATACTCAGTTGCGGGGCCGTCGAGGGCGGCAGTGGTGCCGGCAGGGCCTTCGCGCACCTCGCGCTTTTTGGGTTTGCCGGGCACTTCGGCAATGCTGTACGTCGCCGTCGGCGGCGCAATGGTAACCGACTTGTACGCGCTCTCACGTTGCAACTTGCCCGACGGATAGTAGGCGCGCAGCTTGCCGGTTTTGGCACCTGGCGCTGTCACGGTTTCCGAGGCCACCTGGCCGTTTTCGTACCACGTCTTGTCCGGCCCATCGGGCTGGCCGTTGCGCAGCAGGCGTTCCGATTTTACCTGTCCGTTGGGCCAGAACGTGCGCGACGGCCCGTTCGGCAGGTGTCGTTGGTACGTCACTTCTGACACCAGTTTCCCCGCCGGGTCAAATGCCTGCACGACGCCTTCCGGGAAGCCGTTCACGAAAGTGGCGGCGGTTTTTACCTGCCCGTCGGGGTAAAAGGTTCGGAATGGTCCGGTCTGCTCGTTGTGCAGAAAGGTGCCCTGCTGCAACGGAACGCCGTGGGAATCCCAGGCCGTAAACGCGCCTTCTTTCAGGCCTTTATGCCATTGTACCTCCAGTCGCTTCTGGCCGCTTTCGTAGAACTCCGTCAGCGTGGAATCGGGCTTGCCATTCGCGTAAAACCCCTGCGCCTCGACCTTGCCGGAGCGGTACAGCAACCGGCTGGGGCCGTGCCGGACGGTGTCGGTGGCCGTCACGCGGGCCGTATAAACTTCCCGCACCACCGAGCGCGTCTGCGGGTCGGCGTAGCGGGTGATGGTGCGGAGCAGGGAAGCGCTTTCCTGGGCGTGAGCGATGGAAATGCCACCGGCGAGGGACCAGAAAAACACAATGCGGGGCAAATAGCGCGTCATTCAGTAAGCGTCACGGCGATGGCTGATGCGGCGGATTTCAACAATCCGCACTTGGTCCTCGATGGCGTAAATGATGCGGTAATCGCCGCTGCGAATACGCCACAAATCGGTTCCTCCCACCAGCTTGCGGCAGCCAGCTGGCCGAGGCTCGTTGCTTAATTGATCAATCCTGCGCCCAATGGGGTGGCGGGCACTGGCAGGTAGCGACCGCAATTCCCGCAGCGCCGAGCTGGTCAGTTGCACGTCATAGCTCACCGCAGTCAGGGCTGATCTGGCTTCATTACCTCTTCCCGGACTTCCTTCCAGGAATACACAGGTTCGTGCTGACGGGTAGTAGCTACCAGGACGTCATAAATATCTTCCCAGAGTTTGCCGTGACGGTTCAGGTCCAGTAGCACCGCTACCCGACGGTTTTGATCATCGGTCACATATTGAATGCCTTCCATCGAAAAAACGGTAAGAACCTTAAAGGAAAGAAGCGAAAGCGCCCCAACGCTAAACTGGAAACGCCGCCCGCGCCAAAAGTAGTGCCTGATGGGCGGCAGCGTAGCGACATTACTTACCCAGGCGAATGCGCGCGGACGCCGTCACGGTGCGGAAATCGTTGAAGTTGCTTTGGCTGCTGACCAGCAATTGCCCCCGCGGTGTGGGTTGCAGGCGTAGCTCGGCGAAGGCGCCGATGGGTGCGTAAAAATTCCGACCATCATCCCCCAGAATTTGCAGCTGGACGTAGTGCTGCCCGTTGGCGTTGGTGGTTGCGGCGCCCGCCAGCAGTGCCCAGCGTTGAGCACCGGGCGTTAGGCCCACACCCGTGCGCCAGGTGCCATTGCCTACGCCTAGCAGGCCGTCATTGATGCTGGCGTGTAGCAGTAGCCCCTGCCGACTTTGGGTTTCAATCAGCAGTTCCGGCGTCACGCGGCGCACGCTGTAGGGCGAAACCGCGTAATCGTAGGCTACTCTCCCCAAGTGCATGCCGAAGCGCATCCGGATCCAGCCACCGCGCGCCGTACGTTTATTATATTGCATATACGGGCTAAACGCCATCAACGGCCGGTTCAGGCGGGTGTGGAAGCGGGTGGTGTCGTAGCCGCTGATGTATTGATAACCAGAAGGGTCCACGGCGTAGCGCGGCATAAACTCCACCCCGCTGAAACTTGCCCGCGCAGCACCCCGACTCAGGCGGGCGCCCAGGGCCACAGTTGAGCCATTGGGTTGAGGCCAGGTGCGTTCCAGACCCGCCATTGCGGCTCCGGACGTCTGGTAGTAGCCGGGCCACGATTTGATATTGGGATGAGAAGGGTTGCACGACGAGTGCGGCTCGAAGAGCTGATAGGCCGACCCGCCGGTGCCACCCAGTAGCAGGGTAGTAGTGGGGCGGGCAGGCGCCGTCACCGGGGCCGCGGGCGGGGCGTCAGGCGCGGAAGCAGGCACCTGGCTCATCAGTAAAAGGCTCAACGTAAGTAGTCCCGGTAGGATTGGGTGCTGCCGGGCGAGCCGTACCACGCGGGTGACTTCCAGCGCCAGCACGGGGGCCAGCATCAGGCGTATCAACAGCACTTCTACCCCCGTAAGAAGCGGCGCGGCGGTCGGCCAGAGCGTGATCGTCAGCAGCCCCAGCATTACCAGCAGGTTAGCCAAGGGCTGGTCCGGGACCGGTGCGGCCGGGGGGCCTATCGGCAGTATGCGCCGCCGCCACATCAGTACGGCCGCACCTACCGCCGTAGCCGTCAGCAGCGCCCACTGCGTTTGTTTCAGGCCGAACACCACGGTGGTGCCTAGGAAATCGGCGGCCGGGTCGCGCAGCCCTTCCAGGGCCAGCCGCCCCGCCGCAAAGGCCGTCAAAGTCAGCAGCCAAGCGGTGCCGGGCCGTCTGAAATAGCCCCGTCGTCGCGCCCCGGCCAGGGCGGTTGCTACCAACAGATACCAGCCGATCTGCAACGCCGGCACCGGCACCACGGGCGCGCTGTGGTTGGCGAACGGCGCCAGCAGCCCGCCACCACCTGCCAGTTGAAGACGGCCGTATCGGGGCCGTAGCACACGCCCCAACCGGCTACGTGCCCGAAGCAGCAGCCTGCCAGCAGGCACCCCACGTTCTGTACGGCCAGCCCCAGCAGGAGCGGTCCGGCAAAGGCATCGGCCGCGTGACGGTTTAGTCCCAGCAGGCGGCGCAGCCCGGCCAGCACCGGTACTGCCACCAGTAACCCCGTCAGTACCGACCGACCGCCTGTTGCGCCCGCGCCCAGGCGGGTGCCCAGCACCAGTGCCAGCACGGTGCCCGCTATCAGCAGCAGCCACGGGCGCCAGGGCACTCCCAGGCGAGCGCGGGCCTGAAGCAGCAGCGCGCCCGCCACGCCGAAGCCCGCCAAATAGAAGACGCCATACCACGGTACGGCGGGGTCGGGCGACAGGGAAAATGTTAACATCGGCAAATAGGGGAGGGAGAAGTATTTAGCTACCAGCAGTCAACTCCAACCAGCAAGTCAATCCGCTGATAAACAAGTAAAAGACGCAAGTCGGATGCTGGATAATCTTTGGTTGACCCCTTAAAGGTGTGCAAGCAGCCTAGTTGGACGCAATGGTACGCAAAAGCCCCGATACGCTGCAAGCATACCGGGGCTTTTTGCGAAGATTCAGTTAGCGCGGGGGCGGTGTGAGCCAGCCGTGACCACCGTTTCAAGAAGCGCCGACTCGTGGGCGGCGCTTCACGGTATGGCGTTAGACCCGCTCCACCACCAGGGCCGAGGCGCCGCCGCCGCCGTTACAGATGCCGGCCACGCCGATTTTGCCGCCTTTCGCGCCCAGCACATTCAGTAGGGTGCAGACGATGCGCGCCCCGGACGCGCCCAGTGGGTGGCCCATTGCTACGGCGCCGCCGTTCACGTTCACCTTCGCCGCGTCGAGGTCGAGCTTGCGGTTGTTGGCCACGGCCACGGCTGAGAAGGCCTCGTTGATTTCGTAGAAATCGACGTTGACGGCGTCGATCTCCGCGTGTTTGAGCGCCTTCGGAATGGCGATGGACGGCGTGGTGGTGAACCACCACGGATCCTGTTCGGCGTCGGCGAAGCCCCGGATGATGCCGATGGGCTTGATACCCAGGGCCTCGGCTTTCTCGCGGCTCATCAGTACCAGGGCGGCGGCGCCGTCGTTGAGGTTCGAGGCGTTAGCGGCGGTCACTGTACCGTCTTTGGCGAAAACCGGCTTGAGGCCGGGGATTTTGTCGAACTTGACTTTCGTTACGTCTTCATCTGCCGTGATCAGCAACGGTTCGCCGCCGCGCTGCGGAATCGAAACGGGCACGATCTCATCGGTAAAGGCGCCGTTTTGCTGGGCCGCCTGCGCGCGCTGATAGCTCTGGATGGCGTAGGCGTCCTGGTCCTCGCGGCTGATGTTCAGTTCTTTGGCAGTGTTGTCGGCGGCGAAGCCCATCGCCAGCCCTTTGTACACATCTTCGAGGCCGTCTTTGGCGATGCCATCGACGAAGGTGACGTTGCCGAATTTGGCGCCGAAGCGGGTTTGGGGCGAGTAGTAGGGCACATTGCTCATCGACTCCATTCCGCCAGCCACCACCACGTCGCTCTGGCCGAGCATAATCTGCTGAGCCGCCATCATAATGGCTTTGGTGCCGGAGGCGCAGACCTTGTTCACGGTCGTACACTCTACTTCCGGGGCCAGCCCAGCCAGTAAGGCAGCCTGCCGGGCGGGCGCCTGACCAACATTGGCACTCAGGACGTTGCCCATAATCACGGCCTGTACTTCGGCGGGCGCGACGCCAGCTTTCGCCAGGGCGCCTTTAATGGCAATGGCCCCGAGTTGGGGGGCCGAAAGCGAAGCCAGCGCCCCGCCGAACGAGCCGATGGGCGTTCGGACGGCGGAAACAATCACTACTTCGCGAATCTGCTGCTGCATTGGTCTGAAAGAAAAGAGTAAAACGGACGGTTGAATGGTGGAAACAAAGCTACAACCGCCAGAATCGCTGAGGTTGGCTGAAGCAAGCCGCTGAGACGGAACGACGTAACAGTTTCCGTAATCTCGGCAGCTGTTTAAAATTCGGCGCGCTCAGCGGTTTACCAATCTGGCTTACCGTCAGTGCCCTTTTTGCGGGTGGGGGCGGGCAATTGCTGGAGGTACTGCTCCTCGACGGCACGCATCGCATCAAGCAGAGCCTGCGCTTTTTCGAGGGGTAGCTCGGCTGGTGGCGTAGGGGCGCGCAACGTCTGAAAACGGTTGTCCTGGGTGGGGTTTGCGGTCGTTTGCCCCTGACCAGCGCGTGTGCCGGGCGCGTCCGGGCGGCGCGCGTCAGCCTCCGGACTTTCGCCGCGCTGTTCGCCGGGCTGGGTGCCACGCGCCCGGTCCAGCGAGCGGTCGGCATCCGGGGTGTCGCGGTCGCCGCCACCGGGCGTATTACCCTGGCCCTGTGGGCGGTTGGCGCTACCGTCCGGGGCGTCTTCGGCGGCTTGGGACTGGGGCTGTTTCCCGGCGCGCGGTGGGGGGCGCCGCCCCAGGCGGGGCACCGGCGACGCTGCATTCGTGCCGGCTTCTGCCCGCAGCAACGTCTCGTAATTGGTGCGGATGGTAGCGGAACGCGGGTTAGCGCGCAACGCCCGCCGCAACAGGTCCAGGGCGCGGTCCGGGTTTTCTTCCGCAGCGGCCAGCAGGGCCAATTGATTCAGCGCCACCGCGCGCCGCGCCGGAATTAGGCTGGTGCTCAGGCCCGCGTAGGTCGTCCGGGCGCGGTTCCGGCTCCCTGCCCGGAACAGACTTTGCGCCAGGTTGAGGCGGGCTGCTTCGGTGAGTGGTTGCCGGGCAGCCAGGGCATCATAGGCCCGCACCGCAGCGACATACTCTCCTTGTTGGTACGCGGTCTGCGCCCGCGCGGCTGCCGCATTGGCACTGGTGACGCGGTTTAGCCCTAGCCAGTCGCTCACTGGCAACGCCAGCAGCGCGGCCATCAGGACAGAGGACGGAAACCAGGTTAGCACGGGCATTGAGGGCGCAAAGGTGCTTGATAAGCTGTCAGCTGGAGGGAATAAACTTCAAGCGGTAAGTTAGTTCGTTGATCAGCAGGGAGAAGCCCGAAAACGAAGGTGAGGCGATTGTTGGCTGACTTTGGATTAGGTCGGGGGATTGGGCCGGGGCGTTGAGGCGTCGGTCGGGTAAACTGTCCTGCGCTACTCATCTAACCGGAATATGCGCACCGTCACCAGCACATCCACCAGCAGCAGCGCCAGCGCCAGCAGCAGCGGATACTGGTATTTGTTGGCAGCCACTTCCAGCAAGCGCACTTCCCGGATCTGGCCGCGCAGGCCAGCCAGCGCGGTGGCCAGCTCGCGCCCTTCGTCGTGCTGGTCGTTCAGCTCGAAATAGCGCCCGCCCGTGACTTCGGCCAGGGTCCGCAGCGCTTCGGGATGCAGGCGGGTGATCGGCGGGCCATCTTCTTCGTTGGCTGTGTCGATGTTCTCCAGCCGGAGTCGGGTTGTTTTTGCCCGTGCGCCGGGTACGGGAACGCCCCGGTGGGTACCTACCGCCAGCACGAAAACCGGCACCCGCGCACGGGCCAGTGCAACGGCGGCGTCACGTTCCGGCGCGCGGTCACCGAAATCCTCGCCGTCAGTCAGCAGCACGATGACTGGCGAGCGGATTTCGGTGGCTCCCCCTCCGGCTGCTTCGTCTTCGATTTTACGCCGCACCGAATCCAGCGCCGCGCCCAGTTCAGAGCCGGGCACCAGCGGCTGCGTGGTGCGCAGCGCGCGGGCGTAGAGCAGCAGCGCGCCCTGGTCATAAGTCAGTGGGCAGCGTACGGCTACGTCGCCGGCGAAGGCCACAAGCGCCACTCGGTCGGCGCCAGCGGCCCCGACGATGGCTGGCAGGGCCGCCTTGGCCCGCTCCAGGCGGGTGGGGCGCACATCGGGGGCATCCATCGAGCGGGAAAGGTCCATTAGCAGCCAGACATCCTTGCCGGTAGCCCGAATTTTTTTGCGCGTAGTGCCGCGCGCTGGGCCGAGCAGGGCCGTCAGCAGCAGGCCGAAGGTAACCAGGCGCAGGGGCAGTTTCCAGAAAACGTGCCGTGCCGACTGCCGCAACGCCCGCCCGCGCCGCCACTGCCAGAAGGCGTACTGGCTCAGAGCCAACAGTAAGGCGCCGAGCAGCAGGGCGTCGAGCAGCGTCAGTGGGTAAAACCAGTGCATCGCGGGGAAACCAGCCGGATAAACGGCGGCGCGCCGCTCATCCGGGCCGGAAGCAGTGCGAAGGTCGGGCAACAGGGCGAAAAGCGCGCAATCCGGACCGGTTCGTAAAAAATACCCGCCGACGCCCCTTGCCCGAACGCGCGTCCGGCGCGTACCTTTGCAGCACGGAAGGCGGCTTCAATCGGAAGCCCCGGCCGAGCGTCAGTAGCCAGAGAAGTGGGTGAGTGGCTGAAACCAGTAGTTTGCTAAACTGCCGTAGCTCTAAAGGCTACCGGGGGTTCGAATCCCCCCTTCTCTACGTTTGAGGTTAAAGCGTCCGGCCAGCGGGCATTTCGCTTTCAGAGCGAGGTCCGCTGGCTGGTATTTTCGGGGTGTAGCGTAGCCCGGTATCGCGCCTGCTTTGGGAGCAGGAGGCCGCAAGTTCGAATCTTGCCACCCCGACAGCAAAAACCTGGTCCTTGTGCCGGGTTTTTGCATTTTAGCCCGATGCTGAATGCGGGTTTTACGGCCTCTTCGTTTAATGGATAGGACGGCTCTCTTCTAAAGAGCTAATAGTGGTTCGATTCCACTAGGGGCTACACAATAAAAACCTTGATGCTTCCGGTTTTTAGGCGATAGAATTTCGATTTGACTCCTATGTAGGGTCACTCAAACCGCGCTTTCTTTTCAGAGAGCGCGGTTTTTTGTGCCTGACCGGGCGCGGTAGCTTGGGCAAACGCCGCGCTAATCGAACCCGCCGCTGCCGCTGGGCGTCGTGCTGGGCGATGCTTCCGGCGTGGCGCCGTCGGTGCCTTCTTCCGTCGGAGGGGGCGTTTCGGTTTCGCTCTTGATGAGCTTGAATTCTACCCGCCGATTGATGCGGCGGTCGGCTTCAGTGCGCTCCGGCGAACGCAGGGGCTCGGTCGAGCCGTAGCCGGTAGCGGAAATGCGGTTTTCGTCGAACGCGCCCTTACTGACGAGGTAGTTCTTGATGGCCAGGGACCGAAACTGCGACAGATCGAGGTTTTCCTGCGGATCGCCGAGGGCGTCGGTGTGGCCGTTGATTTCGAGGGTATAGTCCGGGTGATCAACCATATACAGGGCCACCCGGTCCAGAATCGGCTGCATTCCTACCGTGATGTTCGACTTGTTTTGCTCAAATTCCAGATTCTGAAAGATGAGCGCTTCTTTGTGGTCGATCAGCGTCGTCATCACGCGCATCACGGTGTCGGTGGCCAGGTCGAACTGCTTTTCGATGGTGAAATAGTTCGGGCTCTGGATCAGCATCGCGTAGCGTGCCTGGTCGATGAGGTCGAAGTCGAAGGAGCCGTCTTCGCGCAGGTACTTGGAGGCCACTTCGATGCCGTTCGTCAGGTCCACGATGCTCACCAGCCCGCGCAGGGGCATATTGGTCACGGAGTCCACCAGCGTCCCTGAAAAATGGGTGACGGCCAGCGGTTGGGCCTCCATCGGTAACGGAAACGAGTAGATGTCAAGGTTTTTCAGGTCCTTCGGCTCACTCTTGGCGTAGTACAGGTTTTTCGAGTCGGCGTCGATGGTAAAGTAGTACTCCGAGCCTTTGCCATTCACCAGCGGACCGATATTGCGTGGCTCCTGCCAGCGTCCGCCCGCCGAGTAGGTTTTGTAAATGTCGAAGTCGCCGTAATTTAAAAGCTGCCCGCGCGAGGAGAAGTACAATACCTGGTACAGCGGGTGGAAGTAAGGCGAAACCTCGCTTTCGCGGGTGTTGATGATCGGCCCCATATTCTGCGCCTTGCCCCATTCGCCGCTGCGGTTCCGGACGGCGTACCAGATGTCCGACAGGCCGAAGCCGCCCAGACGGTCGGAGGCGAAATACAGCGTATCGCCGCCCGATGACAGCGACGGCTGAGAGTCCCAGGCGCGGGAATTGACGTTCGGCCCCAGGTTGCGTGGCGGCCCCCAGGTCGAGTCAGCGGAGAGCGTGGAGCTGAACAGGTCGCAGTTCTGGTGGCAGTCCGGGCACTCACAGCGGGCGAAAATCAGCGTCTTACCATCGGCCGAAAGGCACCCGGAACCTTCGTTGAACGGCGAGGCAATGGGTTTGGGAAACTCCTTGGCCGTGGTCCAGCCATTCCCCTCCCGGAGGGCGTAGTACAGGTTTTCGTCGGGCTGGTCGGACAGGCCCCGGTACCGGCGCTTTGAGCTGAATACCAGTACACTGGCGTCGGGGTTGAGCGAGGGGCCGTAGTCGGGGTGGCGCGAGTTGATTTCCTCGCTCATTTTGATATTGATGCCCTTAGGGGTGGGGAAAGCTGCTACGTTCTTGCGGTATTCCACCAGCTCGTAGTAGTATTTCAGCGGTACGTAGAGGTCGCGCGTAGAGGCTTCGAGCGAATCATAGTAAAGCTGGACCTTCTTCAGGTTGCGGCGGCGGTGTTTGAGTGCCAGGCGGTAGTACTGCCGCGCCCGTGCCGTGTCGTGCGTCACGCGCTCAGTGAGCTGGGCCAGCCGCCAGAACATATCGTATTCCTTCGTGAAATTGCCTATGCCGAACTTGCCTACGTAGGCCGTTAACCGGGTGTAGGCTTTGCGGTAACGCCGGCTTTTTTCGAGCCGCAGAATTTTCCGCAGCGCGCGTGCGTCCTTGTAAAACGCCACTTTATTGACGTTCGGGAAGTCCAGCGCTTTTTCGGACCGCCGCAGGTCGAGCTTGCGGGTGTGGTCGGATACCGGGCGCTGCCGCATTTTCAGCGGCTTTTCGGGGGGCGCCGCCACCGAATCTTCGGCACCGGAATCGACTGCCGTGGAATCCGGCGGTGGCGAAACGGGCGTTTCCTGAGCGCGAACGGCCGTGGCCATCAGTAGGGAAAAGCTTCCTATCAAGCAGGCCCGTAACAGATACCAAATCTGCGCGCGCCACCAAATCCGGCAGGTAGCGATACACACAGAAAGTTGGTTTTCGGGCACGGTGGTAGCGTAGGGTAACGCAAAATTAATATGGCCGTGCCCTTCCGGCGCGCGAAAGGCAGCAGTCTACGCTATCCCGGGTGCACCGAAAGGATACGGCCATACCAACGCTGGAAATCCAGACGAAAAAACGTGCCTAATGGTGACCCGCCCCGGAGCCGCCTGCCAGCTGTGTCGGCGGCTGACCGGGCCGCTGGCCTTGCCGGTCCACGGGGCCAGTGGCGGCATCATCGCTGGCGTCGTCGTCACCAATCAGGGATCGGTTATCCGCCGACAGGCCTCGTGAGGTCATTGACACGGGAGTTTGGCGTTGTAGCTCGGCTTCGGCCTCGGCGTGGTGAAGGTTGAAAAGTGGGTCGCCGGGCTGCTGATTAGTCGCGTTCTTTTTTGCTTGCTTGGGCATCGGAAAAGGGCGGGCAGTGGAAAAAACCGCCCGTTGAAAAATACGCGCCTCGTTGGCCAGGAGTTGTGCGGGGGCGAGTGGAGCAGGCGCACGAACAGCCGCTCCCGCATTGGCCCCAACGAAGACGCCCGTCGGAGGGAAGCTCCGGCGGGCGTTCATTACGCAGCTTACAGGGAGGGGAATATCCTCAGCAGTAACCAGAAATTGCCAGGTGTTCGGCTCTCCAGTTTTGCGTATGGTTCAAGTGATTTAGCTGGAAATTAACAGTTTATGGCTAACCGTCTGAACCCTAAACCCCCAATCTCTAAACCCTACTTCACCACGCTCACGCGGCCGAATTGGGTGCCGGTTGCCGTCTCCACCCGCAGGTGGTAGAGGCCCGCAGGCAGGCGCTCGGCATCGAGGCTGATCGAATGGTCCGGTGCGGCGATGACGTTGGTTTTCAGTACGGTCCGGCCGCTGGCGTCGAGCAGCGTGACCTGCACCGCCCCGCGCACCATTTCGCCGGCCTGCACCCGGAACGTGCCGGTGGTGGGGTTCGGGTAGATAGTGGCCGAGAGGCGCGTCGAGCCGGCGGTTTCGGCGGGTAGGCCGGTCACCTGAAACTGCACGAGCGTGATGCCGGCGTTCTGGTCCTGAATCCGTTTAGTGAATTCCTGATAGTACTGGTTCGTGATGCGCTGGTCGTGGATGACGAGCGTATTCTCGTCATTATCGGTATCAGCGCCCCCGCTCCAGTTATGCGAACCGACCCAGGTAGTGGGGTCGGAACCGCCCACGTCCACGAGCAGGTATTTGTGGTGCATAATCGAGGTGAAGTTAAAATACTGCATCCGGACGCCCATATAATTTTTCAGGGTGCGAAAAGGGGGGGCGCCTGCGCCAGCCGTATCGTTCACTAGTCCTTCCGAGCGGCTCAGAATGCCCTGGCTCTGAATCCGGTTGCGGATGGCCTGCGCCAGGTCGGAGCGCGTGATGAGCATCGAGGCGAAGTGCAGGTCGTTGTCGGCGGTGTTGATAGTTTCGATCAGGCGGTTATTGGTACCATCCGAAGGCGAAAACCACGACTGCACTGCGCGGCCGCCGATCTTGAGGTAGTGGGGCGTGTTATCGGTCTTGGACGGGCCAAATTTGGGCGTACCAGGCGTCGCCGTATTCGACCCCCACATTTCCTCAAATTCCATCTGGTACACGCGTGCCAGGCTTTGGTCTTGGATCAGAAGGGCCGAGTTGGGATCGGCGCGGAGCTGGCCAGAGGTCCAGTTCGTCGAACCGGTCCAAACCATTGGCTGCGACGGGTCGGTGGCTTCGGCATCGATAATGATCACTTTGTTATGCATAATGCCGCGCGTCGTGTTGCGCTCGATTTCGGGGATGCCCGCTGCCGGTAGCCCGCCCGTGCTGACATTGGCCGTCGTGCCGTCAGAAATGACGCGCACCCGGACGCCCCGGTTTTTGGCCCGTACCACGCCGCCCAGAATCACGGCGTCGTTCCAATTATAAATAGAGATGTCGGCTGTCAAGCGGGCGCGGTCGAGGAGCGCCGCCACCGAATCGCTCATCGCATTCGGGATGTGGGTCGGCGAATTGCCTGCTGGCCAGGCATAAGTGGCGTCGAAATCACGGGTGAACCACACCCGGATGCGGCCCGAGCTTAGCGACTCGGTGATGATTGGCACCACCCGGCCGATGGACGTACCCACGGCGTTCGTTGAGGCCACCCGCACATAGTACACCGTAGCTGGCTGCAGGCCCGTCAGGCCCACGCTGTGTTGGGTGCCGGTAGTGGCGCTGGTGGTCGACTGGTTCAGGTTCGTCGGTGAGGTGCCGTACTCCACCCGGCCATCGCCGGGGTTTTGGGTGGTGAAGCTGACGGTCAGGCTTGTGGTCGTGATATCCGTGACGACCGGTTGGCTCGCGATATTCGGCGCGTTGCCCAGGACGAAGTCGGCGTAAAGGCGCGGCAGGAGCTGATAGCCGCCGGTGCCCATCGGGGCGAACTGGCTCATAATACCGATTAGATCGAAGCCGGTCGTGGGAGCAGGCTTACCGATCAACCCATCGGCGCCCGACGAACTGGCACTAACCCGCACCGCGTTGGCGGCCACGTTGTTGAGGCGATAGTTGGTGTTGCCGGCCAGCGTCGTGACGGCTGCGCCGGCTGCTGACGTAAAGCTCGTATTGCCGTCGATGCGCACCAGGCGGCTTTCGTACTGCTCGGCCCAGAGGTTGGTGGCCTGTGCTGCCGGCACCGTGACCGGACGCAGCATCCGGCCCTGCGCCAGCACCGTGACGTTGGTCACGGGGTCGATTTCCAGCAGCCCGTTATAGTTTTTCAGAGTGCCGGTGATGTCAATCGAATCGCCCACCAGCACGTTGCCCAGTTGCGCGGGCGAGTAACCAGCGAGGCCGCCGGTGCCATCTTCCAGATACCGGATTGGGCCCAGCTCGGCGCCGTTGGTCACTACGCCGCGCACCCGGACGGTGCTGCCCAGGGCGGCAGCGCGGGCGGCGGCAATCGTGGTTTGGGCCGATGCGCCCATTGGTGCCGCCAGCAGCAGGGCGGCGCCCAGTACCAGGCGCCGGGACGAAAAAAGGTTCTGCATTCGAAAAAAAGTAGAAAAAACCGGGCGTTTATGAAGGAAACAAGGTGAAAAAAGCGACGCGAAACGGCTGTTCCACGTCGCCTGAACAAAGATACGTCCGCCGGTCGGGCTTCCGGAAAAGCGCGTAGATTAGGAATTTGTGAAGAATCCGGCGGCAACGACGCGATGCAAGCGACCAAAAACGACTTCCGAAGGAAGAAGCCAGGGCGCTGCGTCAGCCAGATGATACAGAAGCCTTTCGCTTTTGGTAAATCAGCGGGCTACCGCCGCTTTGGCGGGTTTGGCTATTTTTGTAGAAATTTACTTTTTATGATGCCGTACCTTCTGCTTCGTCCGGCCGCGCCGGTGCTATTGTTGGCCCTGCTAGCCGCTACCGCCCACGCGCAGGTGCCGCTGCTCACCCGCTCGCCCGCCCGCAATGCGCTGGCCGTTCAGCCCGATGCTAACCTGACACTCACTTTCGGTCAGTCCCTCAACCCCGCCACTGCCGGCAACCTACGAGTTAGTAGTGCCTTCAGTGGGCGCCGCGTGGGGGTTGTTGCCGCCACTGGGCCGGTGCTGCTGTTTGACCCGGCTGCTGATTTCCGCCCCGGCGAGGTGGTCAGTGTCACGGTGCCGGCCACGGTGCGTAGTGCGGCGGCCGCGGCCGTAGCGGCGCAGGTTTATCAGTTCACCGCTGCCGCCGGGGCCGCTTCCGCGGAATTGACGGCGCGCGCCACCACGCCCGACCTGACGCTGCCCGCACCCGCCGGCCACCTGGCCCTGGCTGATTTGGACGGCGACGGCGATCTTGACCTGCTCACGCCCAATTTCGGCGACGGCATCGGCAATACGGTCAGTGTTTTTCTGAACGACGGTACTGGGCAGTTTTCGCCCGCGCCGGTGCCGCGCGTCACGGTGGACCCCGGTCCGACGTATATCGCTATGGCCGATGTGGACAACGACGGTGACCCGGACCTGCTGACGGCTAACTTCAGCACTGGCAGCGGCGCCACCGTCAGCCTGCGCCTCAACAATGGTAGCGGGGGGTTTCTGGCCCCGGCGGGCGGCGGCGGCACCCTGACGCTCGAACCGGGCGTGATCAATCTGGCTGCTGCTGACGTGGATGCCGATGGCGATGCCGACCTGCTGATTCTGCAATTCGACCTCGTTAATAATAGCACCCAACTCGCCGTGCGCCTCAACAACGGCAACGGCACGTTTACGGCGCCCGCCATCAACCCCACGCTGCCTTTGCCGACCACCACTGATCTGCGGCTGGCCGACGTGGACAATGACGGCGACCTGGATCTGTTGACGTCCGATGCCGGTATTAATGGCTTTTATATCCGTCCCAACGACGGCACCGGCAATTTCGGCGGCCAGCCCAACAGCGTGATTTTGAATGGTACGGGTG
>JANPLI010000100.1:0-20529 GCA_031426455.1 Hymenobacteraceae bacterium
GCTGGCCCGCCGGCCGCACCGTCACCCGCCGTTTGGGGCTTTGTTAATGACACCGGGAGTTCTTGTAACCCCAACGGCCGCTTTCTCCTTGTGGATAAAGCGGCCGTTGGTGTTTGGCAATAACCCGAAGCTGATCCGAACAGAAAATTCGACTCTGCCTTATTGGGTTACGCTGGTTGCGTCATTTTGTCCAGCGCGTCCATTACTTCTTTCACGTGCCCGCGCGAAGTTTCGAGGAGTGCTTTCTCGTCGTCGTTGAGTTGCAGTTCGATTACACGCTCGATGCCGTTCTTACCGAGGATGACCGGGGCGCCCAAGTACACGCCCTTGATGCCGTACTCGCCCTGAAGCTCGATGCAGACCGGAAATACGCGGCGTTGATCGCGCACGATGGCCTCGACCATCTGGGCGGCGGCAGCACCCGGCGCGTACCAGGCACTCGTGCCCATCAGTTTCACCAGTTCGCCACCGCCCACGGCCGTGCGTTGCACGATGGCGTCGAGTTGCTCCTTACCAATCAGCTCCGTAACCGGAATGCCGCCCACGGTGGTGTAGCGGGGCAGGGGCACCATCGTATCGCCGTGGCCACCCATCAGCACTGCTTGAATATCCTTCGGCGACACGTTGAGCGCTTCAGCCAGGAAGGCCCGGTAGCGGGCCGTATCGAGAATGCCGGCCATTCCGAATACTTTTTCACGCGGTAGGCCACTGGTCAGGTGCGCCTGGTAGGTCATCACGTCCAGCGGATTACTAACGACGATGATGATGGCATTGGGGGAGTATTTGACAACCTGCTCCGTAACCGACTTTACGATCCCGGCATTAGTGGAAATCAAGTCATCGCGGCTCATTCCCGGCTTGCGCGGCAGCCCGCTGGTAATGACCACCACTTCTGAACCCGCTGTCCGGGCGTAATCATTCGTCACGCCCACCGTGCGCGAATCATAGCCAATGACCGGCGCTTTTTGCCAGATATCCAGAGCTTTGCCTTCGGCAAAGCCTTCTTTGATATCAACGAGCACGATCTCGTTGGCGATTTCACGGGTGGCCAGTACATCGGCGCACGTAGCGCCCACATTGCCGGCGCCTACTACAGTAACCTTCATCTTCTGCTTGGGTAGGGGGATTGGGGAAAATTGGCGAAATACCAACGTTGTGCCTTTAACGACACAGGTTGGCAGTAGTCACCCAAAAGTACGCCCGCCGCGCCAACCCGGCGCCTGAAAGAGGCGGCACGAGCGGCGCGGCGGGCATTACGACAACCGATTACCGTCAATCGATTGCAAAAAGACTCAGCGGGCGAGCTTGAACATAACGGGCACGTACACCTGCATTGCGGCCAGGTGCCCATCCTGCCGGCCGGGTGCCCAAGCGGGCATCTGCTTGCAGACACGAATGGCTTCCGCTGCCAGTGAGGGATGCGGCGACTGAATAGTGCCGTGACCATAAGAGTGGCCCTGCTCATCGACCCAGAAGGTAACCATCACTTTTCCCTGCGCATTTTCTGCCTGCGCTTCTTCCGGATAACGGGTGTTTTGCGCGACGAATTTCATCATCGCGGCCGAGCCACCTGGAAAACTGGGCTGTGCAAATGCGACTACGTCCGCATTAGCTGGATTTGGGGCCGCAACCTCCGAAGAACCTGCCGCGAAGGCGGCAACCGGCTCGGTAGTTTGGGCAGTCGCGGTTGTGCTGATCAGGAGGGCTAGACCGGCGCAAAAAGCCGCAATCGATTGCGTTAGACGGGAATAGAGCGTGTGCACGGCAGTAAAAGGGTTAAAGTCGATTGGCCCCGGCAAGATACTAGCTTTTGACAGCTAAAGTCAAGCAGATTGCAAAAAAAATCGCTAAAACTTGAAAAAGTCAAACTTTTTCGCTCCCAACGGCTATTTTTTGTCAAAAAACAGCCGTTTCTGCCTCGCTCGTTCCGTTTTACTTGGTGAGTGCGGGCAATCGGAAAGAAACAGGTACATGTACCATCATCGGTACATTTTTGTTGTTTCGTTGTCCGGGGGTCCAGCTAGGCATCAGCTTTAACGCCCGCAGGGCTTCGGCATCCAACGAGGGGTACACGCTTTGCAACAAACCGAAGCCGTAAGGGCGTCCCTGCTCATCGATCCAAAATGATATATCCACTCGCCCCTGGACGCGTTCTTTCCACGCATCGGCTGGGTAATGCAGGTTCTGCCCTAAAAACTGGATCAGAGCCGCGTCGCCACCCGGAAATTCGGGTTGTACGGTAATGTTGGCTTCCGGTGCGGGCGTACTTACGATAACCGGCGCCGAGGTTTCTACTGAAGAAGGCGCCGGACCAGCCGGTGCGCGTTCGGCTACCGTAGGGCGCGAAATATGAGATGGCGTTTCCGTACTAGCTGTGACCGGACGACGTTGCGCGAAAGCAGGCGTCAGAAACAACGAACAAGGCAGTAAAAAGGCCAGTAGGCGAGCGGCAGGACTGATGGCGGCGAAAAGATACACGTGCTTAATGAGTTAGAAGCAACAAAAATACGCCTCATAACTCAATCATCAAAGCCCTGTCCCATCTCTCCTTTTCAGAGTGCTACCCGGAACACCACCGGAATCCGCATTTGCAGCAGCGCAGGGCGCCCATCGAGCAGCGCTGGCTGCCAGTCGGGCATCAGCCGCATAATGCGAAGGGCCTCTTCATCGAGGCCAGCGCCCAGCCCTTTCAGGATACCAAATCCGTAAGGATGGCCATGCTCATCGATCCAGAACGATACCAGGACTTTTCCCTCCACCCGGTTGCGGGCAGCCAGGGCCGGGTATTTCAGGTGCTGGCTGATGAACCGAAGCAGTCCATCGGTGCCACCCGGAAAAAGGGGCGGACGGTTAAGCTGCCGGTTGGCCGTATCCGGCTCGGGCGTTTTGGCGCTGGACAACGCCGCGCCCGGAACCGCCGGCGTTTCGGACCGAAAAATAGCCTGCGCCCTTGCGGGCACTCCCGTACCGGTATGCCACCAAATACTGAACAGCAGCAGCGCGCTGCGCCCCAACAGCGGACGGACTTTCGCAGGAAAGACGGCTGTCCGGATTCGGTCAAACTTTCCCATTGGGCAAATTTACCCGTGTGGCGGCACGTTTGAAAGCGCCAGTCGTAACCTTAACCAAGACTTAATACGCCGCCAGGAGCGGGTTGCCTGGCGGGGCGGAGGCAAAGCAGCCGGAGGGGATGCACCCGCCCCCGCTCCCGGCAACGGCAGTTCACCCCGCATCTTCCGGGCGGCTGTCCGGAGCGTTCCGGCGCCCAGGCGGAGCGAGGTTCCCAGCAGGGCGAAGGAGGTGCTGGCTTCGCCCGCCTGCCGCAGAAGGGCGGCGCGGGCAGCGGTTAGTTTGCGCACCCGCAACAAAACGGGCTGAGCCCCGGGCTGCTGACCAAACTGCTCAGTCAGCAGGCGGCGCAGTGGCGCGATGCCGGTACGCCAGGTTTCTTCCAGATCGCCGCCGGGAAGCGCCAGTTCGTGGAGTTGGGGCAGCACCTCCAGCAGCGCATCGGCCAGCGGAGCGTCCGGCCCGCTGGCAGCAGCCGTGGCCTGCGTCAGTAAAGCATCCAACTGCTTGCGGAACTGGGTTTCCTGCGCCAGCGAGCGGTTACGCAGGTTGGCGCGCTCATCGTCGCCGAGATGGGCCTGCGTAATCAGGTAGTCGAGCGAGTCGTAGAGGCTGACGTATAGATCAATGGTGCTGGTGCCGCGCCCGTAGCGGTGCAGAAAGGCGCGGAACAACACCTGGCGGTCGATTTCGAGCAACCGCTCGGCGGCGTAGTCGGAGTACTGGCCGAATTCCGGCGTCAGCAGCGGCGCGCGGCGCAGCCCAGCGGCCAGCGTCCCATAAGCCCGGCTCAACTGCTCCGCCCAGTCGATGACCTTATTCAGCAGTTGCTCAAAATAATAGAGCGTGTCTTCGTGCAGCCGGGTATCGAGGGCGCGCTGGCGGCGGCGCTCGTAGATGATACCCGCCACGAACAAAAACGCCGTAATGAAGACGCCCAACAGGGACCCAGCGATATCGCTGGCCCAGGGATGTGCAATAAAAAAGCGGTCAATGATCGTAGGTGGCACAGCGGGCGTTTACGGAGCAGCGGAGCGCTGGTTGAGAATGACGCGGCGAACACGCTCATCCAACCCTACCGCCGTTTACCGCCGCGCGACTGCTGGCCGCGCTGCTGCAACTGCTGCTGCATCTGGCGCAGGGCAGCGGGGTTGGCGCTCATCTTGGTCATCTGGCGCATCATCTGGCGCATTTGCTCGAACTGCTTGAGCATCTGGCTGACTTCCTGCGCACTCCGCCCGGAGCCGGTGGCGATGCGTTTGCGACGCGAAGGCGAGAGCAGATCGGGGTTGGCGCGCTCGGCGGGCGTCATCGAACGGATGATGGATTCGATGGGCGTGAAGGCCGAATCGTCGATTTCTACATCCTTGAGCATCTTGCTCATTCCGGGCACCATCCCCACCAGGTCTTTGATATTGCCCATCTTGCGGATCTGATCGAGTTGCGACAGGAAGTCGTCGAAGTTGAACGTGTTCTTGCGAATCTTGGCGTTGATGCGCTTGGCCTCGTCCTCGTCGTAAGCCTGTTGGGCGCGCTCCACGAGCGAGATCACGTCGCCCATTCCCAGGATGCGCTGGGCCATCCGATCGGGGTAGAACAGGTCGAGGGCGTCCATCTTCTCGCCGGTCGAGATGAACTTGATGGGTTTTTCGACCACCGCCCGAATGCTCAGGGCCGCGCCGCCGCGCGCGTCGCCGTCGAGCTTGGTCAGCACCACACCGTCGAAGTTGAGGCGCTCGTTGAACGTCTTGGCGGTGTTCACGGCGTCCTGGCCGGTCATTGCGTCCACCACAAAGAGCGTTTCCGACGGCGTTACGGCGCGCTTGATCTTTTCCACCTCGCGCATCATCGCCTCATCGACGGCCAGGCGCCCGGCGGTGTCGATGATGACCACCTTGCGCCCCAGGCGCCGGCCGTGCTGCACGGCATTTTGGGCGATCTGGACGGGGTCGGTCGAAGTTGGCTCCGAATAAAACTCCGCGCCCACCTGTTCGGCCAGCACCCGCAACTGCTCGACAGCGGCGGGGCGGTACACATCGCAGGCGGCCACCACCACGCTGCGCCCCTGTTTCTTGAGCAGGGCCGCCAGCTTACCGGTGAACGTAGTTTTGCCGGAGCCTTGCAGGCCCGCGATCAGCACCACGGCCGGCTCGCCTTTGATGACGACGTCCTGCTTTTCGCCGCCCATCAGCCGCGTCAGCTCATCGTACACAATCTTGACCATCAGCTGGCCCGGCTCGATGGCCGTGATGACCTTCTGGCCCAGCGCCTGCTGCTGAATCTTGTCGGTTACGTCTTTGGCAACCTTATAATTGACGTCGGCATCAACCAGCGCCCGCCGCACTTCCTTGATGGTGGCAGCGACGTTGATATCGGTGATCTGGCCCTTCCCCTTAAGGGTTTTGAGGGCGCTTTCGAGCTTGGCGGATAAATTATCGAACACGGACGAGAAATTACGAAGACTAAAAAATATTGCACATATTCCAGTGGCACCTCATCCACTTTTAAGCGGCGCGGGCCGACGAACCCAGGTTAGTCACTGGAGTTTGATAAACGCGCCCTTCCAGCAACCCCAGCCGCCGCAGGATGTCTTCCTGTTTCTGAGCGAACAGCTCGATTCGGCCAACTTTATCATCGATGCTGCTTAATTTCTGCACCATTACCCGGTTTTCCAGCAGCAGGCCGCTGGCTGTCGCGTTGAGCACTTCCAGCTGTACTTCCACTCTTTCAACCCGCGTATTCAGGTTGTCGAGCTGCGTTTCGATCCGACCAACCCTCGTATTGAGCTGAACAAGCTCGCTCTCGATTCGCTCGAACCGCTGGTCCATTTTCTCGAACCGCTGGTCTAGCAGCTCGAACTGGCCATTCAGGGCTTCGAGCAGGTGCGTTTGCTGTCGGTGCAGCCCCGCCATCGCCAGTTGATGTTCCGCGTGCAGCCGCTCGGATTCGGCGAGGCGCTGTTCGGACGAGCGCACGAAATCGCTCATCATTGCCATAAAGTCGGTCATATCGGCCATTACGCGGGCGCCATTAGCGTGGCGGGAGGGCAAATTTACGGCATCCTCCGCCCTGCGACTACACATACCCGTAGTTTCGCGGCCTGATGCCCGCTGAACCTGCTCCCACCCTCCGCCTGCTGCTGATCACTTATTACTGGCCGCCTTCCGGCGGGGCTGGGGTGCAACGGTGTTTGCAGTTCGCCCGACACCTGACGGCGTTCGGCATTCTGCCTACCGTGCTGACGGTGGACCCCGCGCAAGCTGCGTACCCCGTGCGCGATGAGAGTCTGACGGCCCTGGTCCCGCCCGGCGTGGAGGTAATTCGAACGGCCACCACCGAACCGTTCGGCGTCTATCAAAAAGTTAGCGGTGCCAACGTGATTCCTTTTGGCGGCTTCGCCAACGTCTCGCGCACCTCGCGCAAGCAGCAGTTTTTCAAATTTTTGCGGGGAAATCTCTTCGTCCCGGACGCGCGCCGGGGCTGGAACCACCACGCCATCCGGGCAGCTACGGAGCTGCTGAACACCGGCGAATTTGCGGGGTTTCTGACTTCCTCGCCGCCGCACTCCACGCAACTCATCGGCCTGGCGCTGAAAAAACGCTTCCCGCACCTGCGCTGGCTCGCCGACCTGCGCGACCCCTGGACGGATATCTATTACTACCGCGAACTGCGCCACCTGCCACCCGTGCGGTGGCTCGATGCGCGCTACGAGCGCCAGGTCGTCAGCGGCTGCGATGTGCTGCTGACTACCAGCCCCCACACCGGCCAACTGCTGCTCAGTAAGGCGCCGGAGGCCGACGCGGGCAAGCTCCGCGTGATCCCGAACGGCTATGACGAGGCCGATTTTGCCGGGCGCGCCCTGATGGCATCATCAGAGGTATTTCGCCTCACCCACGTGGGCACCATTACGGAAGTGTACCGGCTGGAAACGCTGTTGCGGGTACTGGCCAGGCTGCAAACAACCTTCCCGACAGTGCCGCTGAAGCTGCGCTTCGTGGGCAAAGTATCGGATGGCCTGCTCCGCCAGGTGCGCGCCGCCGGGCTGGATACCGCCCTGGAAGTGATGCCGTACGTGCCGCATACCGAAGCCGTGGGCGAAATGCTGAGCGCTACGGCCCTGCTGCTGGGCATCCCCGACGTGGCCCACAACGCCGGGGTGCTGCCGGGCAAACTCTTCGAGTATCTGGCCGCGCGCAAGCCCGTGGTGGCGGTCGGCCCGCCCGACTCGGATGCGTCGCGGATTTTGCTCGACGCCGACGCCGGACCGATTCTGCACCACTCCGACGAAGCTGGTCTGCTTACCCGCCTCACCACGCTGCTGACGCAATGGCAGCAAGCCGGCCCCAACCTGAACCTGCCTCCCGGCCCGGAGCGCGCCTGGACCCGCCGCGCCCTGACCGGCCAGCTGGCCGAGGCCGTGCGGGGAGAAGCGTAGCCTCAAAGGCCTGTCCGCGCTACGGCTGGGCGTACCTTTGCCGAACGCAGTTTTTCTTTAATGGCCCTCGACCTCAATCATCAGTCCATCCTCGTCACGGGCGGCACCGGCTCGTTCGGCAAGCAGTTCGTCAAGACGATTCTCGACCGGTTTCCGCTCGTCAAGCGGCTCGTCATCTTTTCGCGCGACGAGCTGAAGCAGTACGAGATGGCCCAGCACTTTCCGCCGCACCAGCATAAGGCGCTGCGGTATTTCATCGGCGATGTGCGCGACCCGGAGCGCCTGCGCCGGGCCTGCGAGGGGATTGATATCATCGTTCACGCCGCCGCCCTCAAGCAGGTGCCAGCGGCGGAGTACAACCCGATGGAGTGCATCAAGACCAATGTACTGGGAGCCGAAAACGTGATCAACGCCGCCCTGGACTGCGGCGTGAAGCACGTCGTGGCATTGAGTACCGACAAAGCCGCCGCGCCCATCAACCTCTACGGCGCCACCAAGCTTTGCTCCGACAAGCTCTTCGTGGCGGCTAACAACTTTAAGGGTGCCCGCGACTTGCGCTTCTCGGTAGTGCGCTACGGCAACGTGATCGGCTCGCGCGGGTCGGTAGTGCCGTTCTTTTTGCAGGAACGCAGCAAGGGCGTGCTACCCATTACGCACCCCGGAATGACGCGCTTCAATATCTCCCTCGAAGAAGGCGTGGACCTGGTGCTGTACGCCCTGGAAAACGCCTGGGGCGGCGAGGTATTCGTGCCGAAAATCCCGTCTTATAAGATCACCGAAGTGGCCCGGGCCATCGGCCCCGACTGCACGCAGCAGATCGTAGGCATCCGCCCCGGCGAGAAACTGCACGAGGAGATGATCACCGAAACCGACTCGCTCAACACCGTCGAGCTGGACCGTTACTACGTGATCCTGCCGACAGCGCCGTGGTGGTCCGTGGAAGAGTTCATCGCCCACTTTGGCGCCCGCCGGGTACCCACGGGTTTTCATTATTCGTCCGACACCAACGACCACTGGCTATCAGCGGAAGAAATCCGCGAGGAAATCCGGCGGCACGTCGATCCGGAATTCGAAGCATAACCGTCAGTTACGCCAGCGCCAGTGCGGCTTCGGCGCGGGGGTTCATCACCCGGAACCAGAGCGGTGGGGCCAACGCCAGCAGCATCATCGCGGGGTAGCCGGCGGGTAGTTGCGGGCTGGGGTCGAGGTGGCGCAGCGTCTGGTACTTACGCGCAGGCTGATAATGGTGATCGGAGTGGCGCGTCAGTTCGTAGAGCATTACCCGGCCGAGGGTATAGTCCGAATTCCAGGAGTGGTGCGGCTTGACGCGCTCGTAAGTGCCGGGGCTGATTTCGCGGCGCACGAGGCCGTAATGCTCCACGTAATCGACGATCTGAAACAGGAAGACGCCCACGGCCGCTATCGCCAGAAAATAGCCAGCGCCAGCCCAACCCAGGCCCGCAGCAAGCGCTAGTACGAACGCCACTTCGAAAGCGCCGTAGCGCAGGGCATCATTCTGCAAACTCCAAGCGCTGATGCCTTTACGCTCCATTCGTTCGGCTTCGAGGTGAAAGGCCGACGTAATTTCGCCGGGCACGGCGCGGAGCAGGAAGGCGTAAAAACTTTCACCGCGCCGGGCGGTGGCGGGGTCGCGCGGGGTGCCGATATAGCGGTGGTGGCCCCGATTATGCTCGATGTAGAAGTGCATAAACAACGCCGCCAGCAGTTGCACGTGGGCCAGCGTCTTGGCCAGGGAATCGGTGCGGTGGCCCAGTTCGTGGGCGACGTTCACGCCCAGCGTCCCGACGCAAATGCCCGCACTCACGATTAATCCAGCCACCTGCCAACCAGGCAAATCGTTGTGTGTCAGCAGCCAGAGTGTGTAGCCGAGAATAACCCAGAGCAGCGGCACGTTCAGGTACAGCAGTACATCGTACACGCGGCGGGCAGTTTCGGTGGGCGGCACGTCGTTTTCGGCATTTTCACCCAGCAGCGCTTCCGCCAGCGGCGTCAGGACGAAGGCAAAAATCGGTGTGAGCCACGTCAGCGGCCCCAGCAGCGCCAAACCCAGCACGGCGCAGAGCGGAATCAGATAAGCGGACAGGTATTTGGCTTCGCGGATCACGGCGGCACTAGGGAAAAAGGAGGCGACAAGCGTATTTCTTTGCCAAATTACGGCGGCTTTGGGCGCTTGGCGGCTAAAGTCGTACTAAGGCCGCGCCGCTACCACCGGCCTGCTGAACCGCCGATTGCCCTTTTCGTTTCCCTGCTCGTGCGCGCTTCCCCGCTCTACCGTTTTTTCAAGCTGATTCTGCGCCCTTCGCTGCGCGTGTTTTTCGAACGCGTCGATATAACCGGGCGCGACCACGTGAAAGCGACCGAAACCGGTCCGCTGCTGGTCATCTCGAACCACCCGAACACCCTGATGGACCCCATTCTGGTGGCGATGCTCTGGCACCGGCCGCTGTCGTTTCTGGCGAAAAGCCCGTTTTTCCGGGGTTTTGTGGGCGTGATTATGCGCGCCGCTCACGCCATTCCGCTTTTTCGCAAGGAAGACGTGGTACTGGTGCCCGGCGCCGCGCCCGTCAGCGAAGAGGAGCGCGCCCGCCAAAACGACGAAACCTTCCGCGCCTCGTTCGAACTGCTGGCTGGTGGCGGCGCGCTGCTGATTTTCCCGGAGGGCAGCTCTATTTTGGAACGACGGCTGCGGCCCCTGAAAACCGGCGCGGCGCGCATCGTTCTGGGCACCGAAGCGCGGTATAACTGGGCGACCGGCCTACGCATCGTGCCGGTGGGCCTCAACTACGCAGATGCCCGCTCGTTCCGGTCGCGGGTGTACGTCACGGTCGGCGAACCCATTGCGGTGGCACCCTGGCGCGCGCGTTACGAAGCCGCGCCCATTGAAGCCGCGCAAGAGCTGACGGCCGCATTGCAGGCGGCGCTGGAGAAGCAACTCCTCATCACCCGCACCGAGGAGGACGATGCCTTTGTGCGCGCCCTCGAAACACTCTACAAGCCCTACCTGCGCGCTACGGCCCCCGCCGAACTGACCGGCGCGGCGCCCGCCGAAGTCGATTTTCAGCTTTCCCGCTCGCTCATCGAAGGGTTGGCCTGGTTCGAGGCCCGCGAGCCAGAGCGGGTGAACCTGCTCCGGCGGCGCATCCTGGCCTACCAGGCGGCGCTGCCCCGTCTGGGCCTGACGGATGCCCCGTTGCGCCGCGACGCTGGCACGGGCACCCCGCTGCCCGGCCCCGCCCTTCAACTAACTGGCCTGCTGTTGGGCGGGCCGGTCTGGCTCTGGGGCGTCGTCAATAATTACCTACCCTACTGGCTGCCTGCGCAAGCCGCCAAGCGCCTGACGAAGGAAGTCGAGTTCATTGCGCCGATTCTGATGGTGACCGGGATGCTCACCTTCCCCCTCTGCTACGCGCTGCAAACCTGGGCCGTGTGGCGCCTGACGCATTCCGGGCTGTTGACGACGCTCTACCTGGCGTTACTACCCGTCACGGGCTTTTTTGCCCTGGCTTTCTGGCGCTGGCTCACGGCCTGGCGCGGCCAGTGGCGCGTCGGCTGGCTGGGGCGCAAGCGGGAGCAGCTGCTCGAATCGCTCCGGCAGGAGCGCGCCGCGCTGCTGGCCGAACTGGAACGCGCGCGGGCGGAGTGGCGGGTGGGGACGGGAAGGTCATAAGCCCCTGCTCTCCATAACAACGCGACTTACAGTACGCAAATATCCTGAAAAACAACTTGATAAGTGCCACCTGATCCAAGTAGTTGAACTCGTAGCGTCAGGTCGCTCCACCGACCATTCATTGGGACGTCGTAGTCAACCCAGTAACCGGTGCCATCATTATATGAACCAAAAGAGAATCCACCTTCAGTAGGCAAATGCGCTGGATCAGTGAAGCCGTGCTCATCTGCTTCGAACCAACCATTATTAATTACCAGCTCACGCAGAAATTCCACCGACCAAGCTTGTTCATAATCAGGCGCTAATACAAGCATCGCAAACGCCTCCTCCCAGCGCTCGTCAGCCAACAACGCGAACTACTCACGTAAGTAAGTGACAGCGCTAGCGATCAGCCGATCTGAACTGGCATGCAGAATATTCGCTGGCATTCGAGCAATAATTTTCAGTAAAAAGCCCGCTCTAAGTACAAAAAAGTCCACCCCGGGCTATCGCAGCGATGCCGGCAGGTGCTGGGGAGCCCCACGGTAATAACGCCACGCCAGCGGTTCGACGCGCCGGGCCAACCGGGCGCGGCGCAACATTCCGGGATGCGTCGATTCAAAGTCGCCATACTGTATTTCCGGGTAGCGCACAGCCATTCGGCGCCATTCCCGTGCCTGCGCAGTAGGCGGCCAGCCCGCCAACGCCAGCAGGTATTGCCCCACTTCGTCGGCTTCCGCCTCCTGCCTGCGGCTGTGCGCCAAAAAACCGAGACGCTGCAACTCGGTGAATGCCGGTACAAGGGTTGTATCACCGGGCGCCGCGCTGATTCTAGCCCCGACCACCGCCAACTGTGCGACGACGCCGACTACGACTTTACTGCTGCTTTCCGCTGCGTGACGGCAAATCACGTGGGCCATTTCGTGCGCTACGACCACGGCCACGGCGGTATCGGAGGGAGCGTCTTCCAACAGACGGGTATGAAGCAGGATCACGCCACCCGACAGGGCGAAGGCATTTGGCGTGCGATCAGGCAATGGGTAAATCTGCCATTGAATGTCTTCCAGTAGCGCGGGCTGCTGAATGTCCCGCGCCAGTTGCGCCACGGCGCCAGTCAGCCGCTGACTGACACGGCGCAGACGGTTAGCGGCCACGCTATCCGGAATCGTCAGCGAATCCACGAACGGGGCAAACGCTTGCCGAACCTGCGCGCCGAGCGCCCGGTCGCTGACCAGCGCCCAGCGCGGCCGCCCCGTAAAGGGCACCGTGGCGCATTGCGGTAGCCCCAGCAGCAGCGCCACGGCCGTCAGCCACCGCAGAAAGGCGCCGCGGGGGCGGCACGTCAGGCAAAGCGACTGACCTGGATTCATGGCGTCTTGCTTTGAAGTGAGTGGATAATCTTTACTTGTACCCGTCATAGCACAGCGCCCGCCCTGGGCAAAGACGGAGCCCGTAGGAGTTTGACCCAAACGCGGCGAGCTACCTTGAGCTGCCGCCACCCCCATACCCATCGCCCGCAGCATCGCCTCGCCAATTTCGGCGGGGGAGTCGATGCCACATGCGCGCATGATTTTCGTCTGGGCGGCGGTGTCGTTGAGCCCGCCAACCGGCGCTGACACCCCGAAGGTGGCTGCCCCGCGCGGTACTTTAGCGCAAGAACTCGCGTATCCCGCCCCAGTATGGCTTTTCATCACATGCTTGCAGGCTGGTTTTTGTTGCTGATAGTGCCATTGCGGCTGTGCGGCCAGAACCCCGCGCTGCCGCCCGCGCCCCCGCTGACGCTGAACCCCAGCGTGGACAGTTCCCGCGCCGACGACCGGCGCCTCATCTCGCTGCTGACGCGTTTTCTGACGACGCGCGATGCCGACCCCACGGCCAACCCGGCCTGGGATCCGAACGACTTCCGCACCTACCGCTACCCCTACGCCGACCTGCACGGGCTGGAAAGAGGAGCCGGCGGCATCCGTCGTTACCCGCCCACGCTTCTGGAACTGGTGCGCCCCGATTCGGCCGGCCGGGCGCTGATGAAAGTGGCGTTCGCCGGCCCCGACGGCGCGGGCGGCGCCCACGTGCGGGCCATCTATACGTTTCTGGCCGAGGAAGGGGCGCCGGGGCAGATGCGGCTGCGCCGACCGCTAATGTACAACACCCGCGCCTGGCCCGTGCGGCAGGTGGGCAGCATCCGGTACATCGTTTCGCCGGGCCGGCGGTTTTCGTGGCGCCAAGCTACCGAGCAGCGAAAATTCTGCGCTGCGCTGGCTCGCTTTTTCGCCGTGCCACCCGTCGCCATCACTTATTATTCCTGCACCGATCCGGTAGAGATGTTCCGCATCCGGGGTTTCGATTACCTGCCGAATATGTATTACGCCCGCACCGGCGGCCAGAACGAAGCGTGGGCGGGGACACTGTTTTCGGGCAGCAACGCCGAAGCCTACCCGCACGAAGTGACGCACTCCTACACCTACGCTGTGTTCGGCGACGCCCTGCCGCCGCTGCTCAACGAAGGGTTGGCGACGTACCTGGGCGGCAGTGATGCGCGCCCGTACGCGGCGCTGCGCGCAGCATTGGCCCGGTACGTAGGCGCGCACCCCACCTTCCGCTTCGCCGATTACCTCGAACCATACCGCGCCGGCAGCACCAAGGAGAACCTCCAGCTACCGTACCTGATCGGCGCGCTGCTATGCGAACGCGCGTACCAGGCTGATGGGCGCGGCGGGCTGCTCGCGTTTTGCCGGGCGGCCGGCACCACGACCAACGTGTGGGCAACCCTTGCGCTGACTGGCCTGACGCCCGAAAACATCGAACCCGAGATGCGCGTCGCTTTGGCCCGACCGGCCGTGAAAAACGCCGGCCCGCTCGCAAAATCTGGCGAGGGGGCCGGCGTATGGGTCGCAGGAAACTGAAGCCGTTGATGGTGGGAGCGCTTACGCCGCCACTTCCAGGCCCATCGCGCGCAGCATCGTTTCGCCAATCTCGGCTGGCGAATCCACGACGTGGATGCCGCATTCGCGCATAATGGCCATTTTGGCGGCGGCGGTGTCGTCGGCGCCGCCTACGATGGCACCCGCGTGGCCCATCCGGCGGCCGGGAGGCGCGGTTTGGCCCGCGATGAAGCCCACGACGGGCTTGCGGTTGCCGTCGGCCTTGATCCAGCGGGCAGCTTCGGCTTCCATTCCACCGCCGATCTCGCCAATCATCACGATGCCTTCGGTTTCGGGGTCGTTCATCAGCAGTTCCACGGCTTCTTTGGTGGTGGTGCCGATGATCGGGTCGCCGCCGATACCGATGGCCGTGGTCTGGCCCAGGCCAGCTTTGGTCAACTGATCGACGGCCTCGTAGGTCAGCGTCCCGGATTTCGAAACGATACCGATTTTGCCCTTCTGGAAGATGAAGCCCGGCATAATGCCCACTTTGCACTCACCGGCGGTCATCACGCCGGGGCAGTTCGGGCCGACCATCCGGACCTCTGGCTTGGTATCCAGGACGGCCTTCACGGCGATCATATCGCGCGTCGGGATGCCTTCCGTAATCGTCACGATGACTTTGATGCCCGCCTCGGCGGCTTCCAGAATCGCGTCGGCCGCAAAAGCGGGCGGCACGAAGATGATGCTCACGTTGGCGCCGGTTTTAGCCACGGCCTCGGCCACGGTGTTGAACACGGGGCGGTCGTGGTGGCTGGTACCGCCCTTGCCGGGCGTCACGCCGCCGACGACGTTGGTGCCGTATTCGATCATTTGGCCGGCGTGGAACGAGCCTTCAGCGCCCGTGAAGCCCTGGACGATGACTTTGGAATCCTTGTTAACGAGTACGCTCATCTGATGCGGAACTGCGTGACTGAGTGACTGAGTGAAACTGAGTGACTAAGTGACGGTGTGGGGTTGATGGGGTTGATGTATGACCGCCAACGCGGGCGTACGCAAAAGTACGCTGCCTGGCCACAAGCCCCGCGCGCCATCCGGCGCGGTACCTTTGCGTTACCAATCACTCAGGCCGGGAACAACGGTGGCAACCGTCACTCAGTCGCTCAGTCACTCAGGCACTCCGTGTATTTCAACCACATCATTGAGGCCGTCGGCAACACGCCGCTGGTCAAACTACAGTCGGTCAGTGCTGGCGTTCCAGGCACCATTCTGGCCAAAGTCGAATACTTCAACCCCGGCAACTCGGTCAAGGACCGGATGGCTATCCGGATGGTGGAAGATGCCGAAAAAGCCGGTCTGCTGAAGCCCGGCGGCACGATCATCGAAGGCACCAGCGGCAATACCGGAATGGGTCTGGCGCTGGCAGCCATCGCGAAGGGCTACAAAACCATCTTCGTGATGAGCGACAAACAGAGTAAGGAAAAGCGCGACATTCTGCGCGCCGTGGGCGCCGAAGTAGTGGTTTGCCCCGTCGATGTGGCCCCCGACGACCCCCGCTCCTACTATTCCGTGGCGCGGCGCCTGAATCAGGAGACACCGAACTCGTTCTACCCGAATCAGTACGACAACCTCTCAAATGCGGCGGCCCACTACGCCACCACCGGCCCGGAAATCTGGGCGCAGACCGAGGGTAAAATCACGCATTACGCCGCTGGCGTGGGCACGGGCGGCACGATCTGCGGGGCGGCCAAATACCTCAAGGAGCAAAACGCCACCATCCGGACAGTGGGCATCGACACCTACGGCTCGGTCTTCAAGAAATACAAGGAGACGGGCATTTTCGACGTGAACGAGATTTACCCCTACGCCACGGAGGGCATCGGCGAGGATATTCTGCCCAAAAACGTGGACTTCGACCTGATCGACACTTTCGTGAAAGTTCGCGACGACGATGCCGCCCGGATGACGCGCCGGCTGGCGAAGGAAGAAGGCCTGTTCGTGGGCTGGTCGTGCGGCTCGGCTGTATTTGGGGCGCTGGAGTACGCCCGCGAACACCTCACGGCCACCGACACGATGGTGATCGTCCTACCCGACCACGGGACCCGGTACCTGGGCAAAATCTACAACGACGACTGGATGCGCGCCCAGGGTTGGCTTTAGGCCGGATTAGGGTTTTAATCATTACCCTCATCGATATAATCCAACAAAAAAGCCAACCTGAACAGGTTGGCTTTTGCCATTGTGACCGTATCTTTGGTTTACCGGCGCCCCTTATCCAATTAAATATCATTTTCACTTCCGACTCCTTCCATCCTGTGTCTCACCGCCTGAACCACGTCGTACTCATCGATGATAATGAGACCACGAATTTTCTGAACCGCCGCTTGCTCGACAAACTCCAGGTCACGCAGCAGATCAGTGTTTTTACTAGTGCGGCGCAGGCATTTCAGACCGTGTGGGGCGAAAACAGTGCGACTGTGGCCCCCCCGGAGCTGGTTTTCGTCGATCTTCATATGCCTCAGATGGATGGGGTAGAATTTCTGGCTCTCTTTCAGAACCTGCCCGCTGCCGTGCGTGCTCGTACCCGGATGGCCGTCCTGACGACTTCGCTCCTACCCGCCGACCGTGATCGCGTAGCCGTTTTCACGGGCATCGAATACCTCGTTAAACCGCTGTCGCGGGAAAAGCTGGAAAAATTGATCGGTCGTTTTTTTCCACACGTGCGGGTAGCACCGGTGGTCTGAACTACTTCATTCAGAGAATCAAAATCTCAGCCGTCCGGGCACTTTCGTAAGTGCCCGGACGGCTTTTTCTTTTCATCATAGTGTTTTATCAAAAACAAGTTGTTACTTCGTAGTAGTCAAAGCCCATAATGCAGTGGGCTTTTAAAACAACTTCCGTTACAATGGACAATAATAATTCGCCCACCAGTTCGTCGCAAGTCGATATAAATGCCCTCCTGACTCAAACGACTAATATGTTTGGGAACGGCATAGCCGATTGCGACGTCAACGTTGCCATTGCGAATGTGACGGCGTGGATTGACTTCCTGAATCAGGATACCAGCCCCACAGCACCCGCTATCGCAGCCATGCTGAATGCGCTGCTCGGTCATTTGAATGCGTTGATCCCACCCCTGGCCATGCAGGACCCGATGACCTTAGACCCTACGATGGAAGACGGCGACCCCGCGGGCCCCACAGTCAGCCGGCCCAAGCAGATTTCCCGGCTAGGTACGTTGCTTGCCGGAGGCTGAGCCACCAGCTCCCTGCCTGCACGCATTTATACCAACCGCCCCCGCCCGGTCTTCGCCTGGCGGGGGCGGGGGCGTAGTGCCCTACCCGCCGTTTTCGACGAAGTGGATCGGCGCCGGCTCTTTCCGCAATTTTTCGCGTGCCTCGCTCAGCAGCATGGCTTTGTCGATGGGCACCACGCCCACCTGCTCGCAGACCAGGCCGCCCCCGAGATTAGCCAGCGCCGCCACCTCCGGCAGTGGCAAGCCCGCTGCCAGTGCCAGCGCCGCTATCGAAATGACGGTATCGCCGGCACCGGACACATCGACGATGCCGCGCGGATGGGCCGCTAAATAATGCGCCGCACCGTCGGGACCGGCCGCGAACACGCCCCGCTCGGAGAGGGTAATCAGCACGTTTTCCGGGTGCAGGCGGGCGCGCAACTCGGCTACGGCCGCTTCGAAGGCAGCGGGTTGAAAGCCACTGAATTCGACCTTAATACCCTCCTTCAACTCCTTCAGATTCGGCTTGAACAGCGTACAGCCGACGTAGGCCAGAAAGTTTTTCTTTTTCGGATCGACGGCCGTTGGCACTCCCCGCTCGCGGGCCTGGGCAATGAGGCGCGGAATGTTCAGCGCCGTCAGCACGCCCTTGTCGTAGTCCTCGAAAATCACGACGTCGGCGCGCGGCAGCAGGGCGGCGAAACGGGCTTCGAGCTGGGCGCTTTCAGCGGCGGAAAGCGGCGTTTCGACCTCGGAATCAATCCGCAATAAATGCTGATCGCCGGCCAGAATCCGCTCCTTGACGGTCGTGGGGCGTTCGGTGGAACGCACGATGCCCTCCGTGGGCAAGCTCACGTCCTGCATCAGTTGCAACAGATCGGCAGCAGCGGCATCTTCCCCGACCACGCTCACCAGCAACGGCGTGGCGCCCAGGGCGCGCACATTGAGCGCCACGTTGGCCGCGCCGCCCAGCCGCCGCTCGCGCCGCGCGGCCTGCACGATAGGCACCGGCGCTTCCGGCGACAGGCGCGTGGCCTGGCCCCAGAGATAGGCATCGATCATCACATCGCCGACGACCAGCACCGTCAGCGAGTCGAAAGTGACAAAGAGCGTATTGAAATCAGGTGTGGTCATCAGAAAAAAGGCCGTCGTTGGGGAATATTTTCCCGCAGAGACGCGGAGGTGGCGCGGAAACGCGGTGCTAAACAGGCCAACTAGAGTAAACCGCTTACGGGCTCACCGTAACCTGCTGACGAAAGGGCGTTTGGGTTACTGCTTACACCAGCTTGGCCAGACTCGCCTTCATCCGCCGGGCGGCTTCCACGAGCTTTTCATCGGCGGCGGCGTAGGATAGGCGGACGCAGTTTGGCTCGCCAAAGGCATCGCCGGCCACCAGCGCCACGTGCGCATCGGAGAGCAAGTACAGGGTCAGGTCCATCACGGTAGCGAGGCGCTGGCCAGCGGGCATGGTGCGACCGATGAAGGCGCTCACGTCCGGAAACAGATAAAAAGCGCCTTCCGGAGTGGCCGTTTTCAGGCCTGGAATTTCGCGCAACAAATTCAGCAGCAGATCGCGGCGGCGGTGATAGTGGGCGCACATCTCGTCGGCGGAGGCACGACCGCCTTGCAGCGCTGCCAGGGCCGCGCGCTGGGCGATGGAGCAGGTGCCGGAGGTCACCTGGCTCTGCATTTTGTCGCAGGCGGCGGCGATTTCCGGCCGCGCCGCCAGGTAGCCCACGCGCCAGCCGGTCATGGCGTAACCCTTCGAGAAGCCGTTGACCGTCACCACGCGGTCGCGGATGGCGTCCACGCGGGCGATGCTGAACGGCGCTTCGCCGGTGAAGGTGATGTACTCATAAATCTCGTCGGCGATGACGTGGACCCGCTCGTGGCGAGCCACCACGGCGGCAATGGCTTCCAGCTCGGTCCGGCTGAACACGGCGCCCGTCGGGTTGCACGGCGAGGAGTACATAATGGCCTTCGTGCGGGGCGTGATGGCGGCTTCGAGCTGCGCGGCCGTCACTTTATAATCGTTTTCGAGGGTGCCTTTGAGGTGTACCGGCACCCCTTCGGCGAGCTTGACCATCTCTTCGTAGCTGACCCAGAACGGCGCGAAGATGATGACTTCATCGCCGGGATCGACGAGCGAAAGTAACGCATTGACAAGGGCCTGCTTGGCGCCGGTGCTGACCACAATCTGCGTGGGCAGGTAGTCGAGCTGGTTATCGCGCCGAAGCTTGTCGGCAATAGCCTGCCGCAGTTCCGGATAGCCGGGCACGGGTGTATAGTACGTAAAGCCTTCATCGAGCGCGCGTTTGGCGGCGTCCTTGATGTAGAGCGGCGTCGGAAAGTCGGGTTCGCCGAAGGTCAGGTTTACCACATCGACGCCGGACGCCGCCAGCTCGCGCGAGCGCTTGGCCATAGCGATGGTCTGCGATTCGGCCAGGTGCTGAATGCGCTGTGACAGAAAGGCGGATGATGGCGCGGGTACAGGCGGCGCAGCGGAAGCAACGGAAGCAGACATCGGCGGATTGATTGGAGAAGGCGGAAAGTAGCCGTAACAGCAAAGTAAAAGTACGGCCGCCGGGCGAGGGGCGAGGAACGAGTGGCGACCGCTTGCCGCCCGTTGCTACGGCTGGCCCAGGTGGCGGAATTGCCGCAGCAGGATTTCCAGGTCGGCGGTGGGCGCGTAATCCCTGGCGTAGAGCAGTTCGAGGCGGCGGCGCGTGGCCGCATCGGCAGCGGGGCCAGCCGCGGCGGCCGGCGACAGGACGGCCGGGCGCGCGGCCTGCCCTTCCGGGGCGTAGCGTAGCCCCACCCACGACGCCCGCCCGGCCAGCACCCGCACGGCGTTGCGCACAAAACCCAGCGGCCGGCGCATCGCCCACATCAGGGCCGGCGCCAGCAGCAGCAGCAGGGCGGCGCTTCCGGCGTTGAACAGGCGCTGCGCCCGGCGCTGCGGCGCGCGATACAGGTTCAGGTCCGAGGGGCGGGCGTAGTAATCGCCGGGGGCGTTTTTCGAGACCGAACCGATGATGTACGACGAGCCTTCAGGCAAAATCTTGAACTCCACGGGCCGATGGCGGCTGGCTTCCATCGCGTCGAGGATGCGCGCGGTGGGCACGTCGGCGTTGCAGAAGATGATCTCATCGAGCTGGTAAAGGCTGATGAGATCGTCTAGAGGTGCGAGGTGCGAGGTGCGAGGTGCGAGGTGCTCCGCCAGAGGTGCGAGGTGCGAAGTGCGAGGTGCGAGGTGCGAGGT
>JANPLI010000101.1:0-28297 GCA_031426455.1 Hymenobacteraceae bacterium
TCCAGCGGCACCTGCACGATCAGCCCGCCTTTGAGGCTGAACATCACTACGATGGTGAAAAGCAAGGCAATGAGCGTGAGCGGACTGATGGCGGGCAGAAAGACCTGCTCGTACCACGCGTCGCCCCGAAGCCGGCGCAGCGCCCAGCGCGAGAGAAAGCCCGCCGCGAAGGGAAGCCCCAGATACGTGAGGACGCTTTGCGCAATGGCGCCGATGCCAACCTGGACGTTCTGGCTTTGCGACCCGAAAAACGGCGGCAAGACTGTCAGAAAAAGCCACGCCAGCCCGGAGTAGCACAGCACCTGAAACAGGGCGTTGAGCGCCACCAGCCCGGCGGCGTACTCGCGATCGCCGGCGGCTAAGTCGTTCCAGACCAATACCATTGCGATGCAGCGGGCAATGCCGATCAGGATCAGGCCCGCGCGGTAGTCGGGGTGGTTTGGCAACAGCCAGGTGGCCAGTCCGAACATCAGCAGCGGTCCGATCAGCCAGTTCAGCCCCAGCGACAATCCGATAAGGCGCGGGTTCCGGAAAACCCGGCCCAACTCCTCGTATTTCACCTTGGCCAGCGGCGGGTACATCATCACAATCAGCCCGATAGCTATCGGCACGTTCACGTTGCCCACCGAAAAGTAGTTGATCGCGCGCTCGACGCCAGGCACCGCCCAACCCAGGGCCACGCCGGCGCCCATCGCCAGGAAAATCCAGAGCGTGAGACCCCGGTCGAGGCCGGACAGCTTACGGGTGATCAGGGCGGCCGGCGGTGGGGGGATGACTGACATCAGCAGGCAGAAAAAAGCAACCTTCCGGCGCGGGTCAGCGCGCCGTACGCAGCATCTGGGCGTATTCGTCGGGCAGGGGCGATGCTTCCACGGCGCGGGCGGCGCGCTCCACATCGTAGGCTACCCGCACCAGCTCCGACCGGACGCCCGTGGGCGTGGTCAGCGAGGTGGTTTCGTCGAGGTGCACCAGCAGGTAGGCCGCGCGCGGGTCGCCGTCTTTGGGCTTGCCCACGGAGCCAATATTGAGCGCGTGCCGATAGCGCGTTTCGCCGTCGGCAGCGGGGTATGGCAGCACCCGGTGAAACGGCTGATGCGTGTGGCCGAAGAGCAGCACGTCGGCCTGAGCATCGGCCAGTAGGCGCAGCAAGCTGGCTTCGGGCCGGTCTTCGAACAGGTATTCATTGATGCGGCGCGGCGAGCCGTGGACCATTAACAGGCTCAGCGTGGCGGGTTCGTCCTGAAAATCGAGCCGCATCTGCTTGGGCAGCAGGCGCAGATACTGGCGCACATCGGGTTCGACTACCTGATTGGTGTAGGCGATGCTGCGGGCGCCAAGGGCCTGGTCTGCCTCCGTTTTATAGGCGCAGCCGCATTCAGCGCTGCTCAGGCCGATGCCCTGGTCGTAGTTGCCGGCCAGCGTGGGAATGCCCCGGCGGCGAATTTCGCGGGCCACTTCGTTCGGCCAGGGCGCGTAGCCCACCAGATCGCCGAGGCAGAAGACGAAGTCTGGCCGGCGCTGGTCGAGATCGGCCAGCACGGCTTCCAGCGCCGGCAGGTTGCCGTGGATGTCGGAGAAGAAGGCGAGGGTCATCGGAAAGCGACGGGAGCGTGTGTTTTACCGGATCCTTTCTGGCCTCAGCAGCACCCGCCGCCCGGTGCGCAGGCGGCGATTTCGAGCGTCGGTAACGCAAAATCGAGCGCCACCGGCACGGCTACGGCGGCAGCGGCGGGCGCAATACAGCACTGAGCATTGGCGCCGGCCGCGTCGTATTCAGCCTGATAATGCGGGTCGTTGAACTCGGCATCTTCGTGGAAATAATACACTTCCCACTGCGCGCCGTCCGGATCGGTGACCCAGAATTTGTCCTGTTTGGCGTAGCAGCACGCCGTGCCCACTTCCTCGCGGCTCACCAGCCCGGCGGCGCGGGCAGCGGTCAGGCGGGTTTCCAGTTCAAGGGGCGTTTCGACCTGAAACCCCAGGTGCCCAAAGTGCGCCTGCACCCGGTCGGGGTTTTCGACGAACGAGATGATGAGCGACGGGCTGTCCAGCGTGTATTTGGCGTAGCCGGGGCGCACTTTCGTGGGCTCCTGACCAAAAAACGACGAATAAAAAGCCAGCGTGGCCGTCAGGTCGCGCACATAAAGCGAGACGTGCATTCGGGGGAAAGTCATTGGTATTGAGCTGAAAAGGTGAATTTTTTGGGAGTTGGGCCGACGCACGTTCAGCAGCCGCAGTCCGGCGCGGGCGGCGGAATTTCCGTCAGCAGGTCGTGGAGCAGGCGGCGGGCTTTTACCCAGCCAGCAGGGTCAAGGCAGTAGCAGACGCGCGGGCCGTCGATTTCGCCCTGCACCAGCCCGGCGTCCTTCAGTTCTTTGAGGTGCTGCGAAACCGTGCTTTGCGCCAGCGGCAGTTGCTGCACCAGGTCGCCGCAGACGCAGGTTTGTCGGGCGGCCAACACCCGCAGGATCGCAATGCGCGCAGGGTGCCCCAGGGCTTTGGCCAGCGCGGCTACTTCCTGGTCGGCCGCCGTGAATTGATCGTGTTTATGGAGTGCCATTACGGATGCGTTTACGCTAATCGGCGATTTACGATGGCAAAGGTAAGGCATCAATCGGCAATTGGCGATAAGCCCCTCCGTTTTTTGCAGTATCCGCCCAAAAAATTCACCTCAAACTCCTGTAAGGCCTGATTTTCAGGCGGATTCGGCTAGCACCTAATGGCCTAGCCGCTGCCACTCTATTTTGTGCCCCCATTCCCCTGAACGCACCAACGCCCCGCTTCCGGGTGCCGGAAGGCGGGGCGTTGGGCGTTTCAAATATAAAGTCGCTACCGCCAGTTCAGGTTGAACAGCAGGTTGAAGCGGAATTCCGGCTGGCCGTAAACCAGGGCATTCTCGGAGCGGTTAAAATTGTACAGGACCATAAAGTCCAGCATCGTGCGGCTGCCCAGATACTGTCGGTAGCCCAGTCCGGCAAAGCTGGAATTGAACGTGCGCTTGCGGATTTCGATGCGATAAGTACTAGACGAGGTGAAAATCTGATAAGGCACATCGGCCCGTAATACTTCGTGTTCGACGTGCGCAAAAACGGCGTCCGAGATCAGAAACTGCCCAAACGCTCGGGCACCGATATTGGTCGTGCCGACGCCCCCATAAGAAGCATACTGATACGTCAGGCCGGGGCCGATAGCAATCTTGTCGTTCACGCGGTAGCCCAGCAACGCAGCCACACCTGCATTGAAGTAAGAGACGCCATACGCCGACGTGAACCCCAGTGTCGGGTTACCCCCCACAAACCATTTGGGTTCAGCGGTTTCCACCGGAGGCGCCGTGGCGGGGGGCGCCGTCGGGGTGCCCCCGGTGGGCGCCACCGGCCGGGTGGCCGTGGGTACCTGCGTGGGCTGGGGCGGGCGAGCGGGCCGGAAGCCATCGTCCACCTGGCCAGGTTGGGGCGGGCGCGGCTCGTCGCGCTCCGGCTCACCGTACTCATTGCGCAGCACCGGACGCGGCGTAGTGGTGGGTTCGAGCGGCGGTAGGGCGTCCAGCACGGGCTTGTCGGGCGGCGGCGGGGTGGGGGTCACCTGGGCGCGGGCCGTGCCGCTGGTCAGCAGCAGGCCCGCGCATCCCGCAACGACCAGAAACCGGCGCAGATTAAAAGCCATCGTTCTTAGAAAAATACAGGTTCAGGAAAAGCCGCCGGTCGCCCACTCAGGCCATTTGGTAAAGCCGCTGGCGCTGGGCTTTGATGGTTTCGTCGGCCAGGTATTCTTCGTACAGCATCCGCTTGTCGAGCAGCCCTTCGGGCGTCAGTTCGATGATACGGTTGGCGATGGTATCGATGAACTGGAGGTCGTGGGAGGCAAAAAGCAGCGAGCCGGTGTAGTCGCGCAGGGCATTGTTGAGGGCCGTGATCGACTCCAGGTCGAGGTGGTTCGTCGGGTCGTCCAACACCAGCACGTTGCCCGATTGCAGCATCATCCGGCTCAGCAGACAGCGTACTTTTTCGCCGCCGCTCAACACCGTCGCCTTTTTCAGCGACTCTTCGCCCGAGAACAGCATCCGGCCCAGGAAGCCGCGCACGAAGCTCTCGTCCTTGTCAGTGGAATACTGCCGAAGCCAGTCCACGAGGTTCAGGTAGCGTCGAAATACGTCTGGTTTTCCTTTGGAAAGAAGGCGGGCGTAATGGTGGTGCCCCAGCGCACGGCGCCCGAATCGGGCTGTACTTCCCCGGCGAGCACCTGAAACAGGAGCGTGGCAGCGCGGTCGTCGCGGCCCACAACGGCAATCTTGTCGCCCTTGTCGAGCGTGAAAGTCACGTTCCGCAGCACCGTTTCGCCGTCGATGCGGGCCGTCAGGTTCTCGACCGTCAGCAGTTGGTTACCGGCTTCGCGCTCCGGCTTGAAGGCGATGTAGGGGTACTTGCGCGACGAGGGCTGAATGTCCTCAATCGTCAGCTTTTGCAGCAACTTCTGGCGCGAAGTGGCCTGTCGGCTCTTCGAAGCATTGGCCGAAAACCGGCGCACGAACTCTTCCAGCTCCTTGCGTTTATCGTCGGTCTTTTTGTTTGCCTCCTGGCGCTGGCGCAGCACCAGTTGGCTGCTTTCGTACCAGAACGAGTAGTTGCCGGGGTACATCGTGATCTTGCCGAAGTCAAGGTCGGCCATATAGTTGCATACGGCGTCCAGAAAGTGGCGGTCGTGGCTCACCACGATCACCGTATTCTGGAAATTATCCAGAAACCGTTCGAGCCACAGGACGGTCTCGGCGTCGAGGTTGTTCGTCGGTTCGTCGAGCAGCAGCACGTCGGGGTTGCCGAACAGCGCCTGGGCGAGCAGCACGCGCACCTTTTCGTTGGTGGGCAGGTCGGCCATCAGCGTCTGGTGCTTGTCTTCGCTGATACCGAGGCCCGAAATCAGCGAGCTGGCTTCGGCTTCGGCCTCCCAGCCGTTCATATCGGCGAACTCGGCTTCCAGCTCGGCGGCACGCTCGCCGTCGGCGTCCGTAAAGTCTTCCTTGGCATAAATGGCGTCTTTTTCCTGCGCCACGGCCCACAGGCGCGGGTGGCCCATCAGCACGGTTTGCAGCACCGGGTACTGGTCGTAGGCGTACTGGTCCTGCTTGAGCACGGCCAGGCGCTGGCCCGGCAGCATCTCAACGCGCCCGGTCGTGGGGTCGATTTCGCCGGAAAGAATTTTCAGGAAAGTCGATTTGCCCGCGCCGTTGGCCCCAATCAGGCCATAACAGTTGCCGGGGACGAATTTGACGGTAACGTCTTCAAACAAAATCCGCTTGCCGTAGCGCAAGCTCAGGTTGCTGGTGCTGATCATCGAATAAAATAGGAGGGAAGCGACCAGGTGGCTGGCCGCGCCGAGTCCCAAACCACAAAAGTACGGGCCGGGTGCCGGGGGAGATGGTTGATGGAGGTGATATGCTGACAGGCAGTAGGTACTCCGCTTCTCCATCAGCCCATCAACCCCTCGCGCCGCAACCTTCACCGGCCTGAATCAGTAAGCGCCTCCAAACCGCGTGATTGGCTTCCTCCGCTTACGCACGCCCTTTTTTCGCTTGTTTTTCCCTTTCGCGTTAGTTTTATGAATGCTCCCTCTATAGCGGCTCCCGGCCGTACGCCCCGTACCACTGATGCGCCTACGGTACGCTTCGAGCGCCTTGGCCTGCGCTACGGTCTCTGGACCGGCGTGGCCTACATCGTCTTTTTTCTGCTGATGAAGGTGCTTGGTCTGCACGAGCGGACGGAAGTTTCCTACCTCAACGGCCTTTTTCTGATCGGCGGCATCGTGCTGGCGCTGCGCGAGTTCAAGCGCGTCACGCGCAACCATATTCCGTATCTGCACGGCCTGGGCACGGGCTTTCTGGTGTCGCTTTACTCATCCATCATACTGGCACTCTTCTTTGTAGGCTACACAGCCTTTGACAAAGAATTCGCGGGCCACATCGCCAGCGCGAATCTTTATGGCCTCAATCTGTCCGTGATTATGGTGGCCCTGATGATCATTCTGCAAGGCACAATTGGCGGTACGATCATCGGGTTCATTGCGATGCAGTACTTCAAGAGCAATGACCACCAGCTAGAAGATCCGGATATGGCGGCTTAGCTGGTTTCGGTTCGCCGACAAAAACGACTCATTCACCCGGGTAATCGGTTGATTCGCGGAGTAATTCCCGCAAGGAAAAAATCTTTCTTGCTTTCCGCCGCCCGGATGTTCTACCTTTGGCGTATGCAGGAAGGATTATGAGAACAGATGGCGGATCCGCGCCGGGCACGGCGCCCGCCCCACCGAATACCTGAAAACGCCCCACGACACCTGTCGCGGGGCGTTTTTTTTGGTGAGATTACCAAATTTGGCAGGGCTACTGCGCATTCATCAGCTCCTCCACGGTGGCTTCGCTCACCCGGTCCACGGCATTGAATTGGAGCGTCAGAAAGAGCGGGGTGGGGTTAGGCGCCGCGCAGGCGTCGCCGGGCGTCAGGGCGTAGGAATAGGCCCGGCGGCCCCGGTCAGCCAGTTCGGCACGGTCGGGGCGCCCCAGCAGGGCGCTGATCTGGGTTTCGCGCAGGCCCAGCAATTGCGGGCAGAGCGTCCGGATAGTGGCTGTCTGGCGTTGACGGGTGCCAGCGCAGGCGCGGCGGTCGGTCCGGAAGGCGGCGGCGTCGAAGCCAGCAAACGTGGGCGTATCGTTGGTGCAGGCGGCCAGGGTCAGAAGAAGCCCCAGCGTAATGCCCAGCGCCAGTTGTCGAAAATGAATTTTTCGCATTTTAGTCGGTCGGCCAGCAAAGATCCAGCATTCTTTTTCGTGTCCTGTAATTGGTAATCAGCAGGCTGACTGGTGGCTTGACGCCTGTGTCGATAGTATGACAGCCTAATCAACAGGTTGCGTGGCCAGTAGCTTCTCCAGAATATCCGTGGCCGCCGTGGCGATTACGGTGCCCGGCCCGAAGACGCCCGCCACGCCCGCGTCGTACAGAAATTGGTAGTCCTGCTGCGGAATCACGCCGCCGGCCACCACCAGAATATCGGCCCGGTCCAGCTTCGCCAGCTCGGCGATGAGCTGCGGCATCAGCGTGCGGTGGCCGGCGGCCAGGCTGCTGACGCCCACCACGTGGACGTCGTTCTCCGCCGCCTGTCGGGCCACTTCGGCGGGCGTCTGAAAGAGCGGACCGATATCGACGTCGAAGCCCACGTCGGCAAAGGCCGTGGCGATGATCTTGGCGCCCCGGTCGTGGCCGTCCTGGCCCATCTTGGCGACCAGAATACGCGGACGGCGCCCGTCGGCGGCGGCAAACTGGTCGGCCAGCGCCTGGGCCTGCCGGAAGGCGTCGGCCTGCGCGGAGGCTTGCCCAGCAGCTGGCAATGCGTTCACATACACGCCACTAATGGTGGAGCTTTCAGCCTGATGTCGCCCCCAAACGGTTTCCAGCGCGGCCGAAATCTCACCCAGCGTACAGCGAACGCGCGCGGCTTCGACGGCTAAAGCCAGTAAGTTTTTGGTTTCTGGTTTCTGGTTTATGGTTTTGGGTGCTTCGTAATCCGTAATTGAGTTTTCGTTATTCGCGGTTCGTAATTCGTAATTCGTAATTCGTAATTCGCCCCCAGCCGCTTCGGTCAGTGCTGCCAGGGCCGCCTGTACGGCGCTTTCATCGCGCCCGGCCTTCACCTGCCGCAGGCGTTCGATCTGGCTTTCGCGCACCGCTGCGTTGTCCACGGCCAGCACGTCGGGCATTGCCGTGTCGTCCTGGGTTAGGCGATACTGATTCACACCGACCACGATTTCCTGTCCCGAATCGATGCGCGCCTGCTTGCGGGCGGCGGCTTCCTCGATCCGGCGCTTCGGCAGGCCCGTGGCGATGGCGGCGGCCATTCCGCCCAGCGCTTCCACTTCCTGCATCAAGGCCCAGGCTTTGTTGACCAGCTCGTGGGTCAGGGTTTCGACGTAATAAGAGCCACCCCACGGATCTACCACCTTCGTGATGTCGGTTTCGGCTTGCAGGTAAAGCTGCGTGTTGCGGGCAATGCGGGCCGAAAAGTCGGTGGGTAGGGCGATGGCCTCGTCCAGGGCGTTGGTGTGCAGGCTCTGGGTGCCGCCCAGCGCGGCGGCCAGCGCTTCGATGGTGGTGCGGGCCACGTTGGTGAACGGGTCCTGCTCGGTGAGCGAGTAGCCCGAGGTCTGGCAGTGCGCCCGGAGCATCAGGCTCTTATCGCTTTTCGGCTGAAACTGCTGCATCAGCCGGGCCCACAGCAGGCGCCCGGCGCGAAGCTTGGCGATCTCCATAAAGTGGTTCATCCCGATGGCCCAGAAAAATGACAGGCGCGGGGCGAACTCGTCGATCGCCATTCCCGTGGCCAGGCCCGTGCGGACGTATTCCAGGCCGTCGGCCAGCGTGTAGGCCAGCTCCAGATCGGCAGGCGCGCCGGCTTCGTGGATGTGGTAGCCGCTGATGCTGATCGAGTTGAACTTCGGCATCTGCTGCGCCGTGTAGGCGAAGATGTCGGCAATGATGCGCATCGACGCCGTGGGCGGGTATATGTACGTGTTGCGCACCATAAACTCCTTCAGAATGTCGTTCTGAATGGTGCCCTGGAGCTTTTCCGGCGAAACGCCCTGCTCTTCGGCGGCCACGATGTAGAAGGCCAGAATGGGCAGCACGGCGCCGTTCATCGTCATCGAAACCGACATCTCGTCGAGCGGAATCTGATCGAAGAGGCGCTTCATATCCTCCACCGAATCGATGGCTACGCCGGCCATTCCCACGTCGCCTTCCACGCGCGGGTGGTCCGAGTCGTAGCCCCGGTGAGTGGCCAGGTCGAAGGCTACGCTCAGGCCTTTCTGCCCGCCGGCCAGGTTGCGGCGGTAGAAGGCGTTGGAGGCTTCGGCGGTGCTGAAGCCGGCGTACTGGCGCACGGTCCAGGGCCGGATGGTGTACATCGAGGCGTAGGGGCCGCGCACGAACGGCGCGGCGCCGGCCCCAAAGCCCAGTTGCGGGAAACTGGCCACGTCGGCGGCGGTGTAGAACGAGCGGAGCGGCAGGCCCTCGGCCGTCGTCCAGGGGCGCGGTTCGATGGGGCGGGGCGCTACGGCGTCCAGGGCAGTGGCGGCGGCGTAGGGAATGGCGGAGAAGTCGGGCTTCATTGGGGAAAATTACGAATTACGAATTACGAATTACGAATTGCTTGTGCTAAATAACAGAAATTTACGGCTCAGCGTCACTGCGCTCATCTCAGCGTCTCTGCGGGAAATGACTCCTGGTTTTTTCTCCCTGCTCATTAACGATTGCTTACTGACTATTAATTATTGATAATTGATAATTGCTCATTGATACTTGTTGACGCCCACGCGTACCTGCCCCACCACGGCCGGAGTGGCGGCCCCTTTTGCGACTTGCGCTGCCACCTGCCCGGTGGCGTGGGCGGCGCGGTAGCCCCCGGCGGCTTCGAGCTGCTGAAACTGCGCCCAGGCTTCGCGGGCGAGGGTGTCGGTCAGGGTTTCGAGGTAATAGGAGCCGGCGGCAGGGTCCACGGCTTCGGCCAGGTGCGCTTCGTGGCGCAGCAGCAGGCTGATGTTGCGGGCCTGCCGGCGACCAAAGCGGGTAGCGCCGGTATCGGTGGCTGCGTCGAAGGGCAGGATCAGTAGCTCGTCGGTGCCGCCGATGACGGCGGCCATTGCGCTGGTGGTTAGGCGCAAAAGATTGGTGTCGGGGTCGGGGGCGAACACGATGCGCCAGCTGGGCCGGGCGTTGACCCGCAGCCGGGCCGTGTGGTGCGGTGCTACTTCGAAGGCCGTCAGGACCGTGGCCCAGAGCAGCCGCAGGGCGCGCAGCAGGGCAATGGCTTGGAAATAGTCCGTCCCCAAACCCAGCGTGCAGCGCAGCTCGCCGACGATGGTTTCCGGCTCCAGGCCCCGGTCCGTGAGGTCGGCCAGGATCTGGACGAGCTGACTGAGCGTCGCGGCTAGTTGAAAGGTGGGCGCGGCGCCCGCATCGGCCAGGGCGGCGCCGTCGGCGGTCAGCCCGTAGAAATCGGGGGCCGGGCGGGCGGCTTCGAGCAGCGCGTCGAGGACGGAAGCGGGCGCCAGGGCCAGATCCGGCGCGGCCACTTCCACAAACCCCCGCAGGCCGTTCGCCGACTGCCCGCGCCCGTGCAGCGCCGCCGTCAGTCGGGTCAGAAAGGCCGGGGTATCGGCCGCGGCCGGCAGGCGGTAGCCGACTACGGTTTGCGTCAGGTCGAAGGTGCGGCTGAGGGCGGCGAGGTCGAAAGCGGCCGGGTCGGCGAGGTCGAACAGCACCCCATCGGCGCCGCCGGCCAGGGCCTGTTGGGCATCCGCGAGGGCCTCGGGGCCGACGGGCACCAGGTCGAGGTAACGCCAGGTATTGGCGGCCTCCTTATGCCCCCGGATATAGGGGAACGCGCCCGGCACCGTGTGCAGGTGGGGCAGGGCGGCGAGGTCGGCGGCGGTGTGGAAGGGCGCCACGGCGTAGGTTTCGCCGGCGGGCTGCCAGGTCAGGCGGTCGGCGGTCTGGCCGGCGGGCAGCTCGCGGGCCACGCGGGCCAGCCACTGCGCGGCCGACTGCGCGGGAAAGTCGAAGGTCAGCGGAGAATCGGGCATCGGGCAGAGAAAAAGGCCGCTGCGGCAGCCCGCCGCAAGTTACGGCCGTAGCTTCGCGCTCCCGATGGCGGGTTTGCTTTTCCGCTGTTTCCTTACTTCTGCCCGCGTCCGCCGTGCCCGTCTTTTCTTTTCAACGCGCCGCCCTGGCCGTGCTGCTGGGTTTGCTGGCGAACGCGGTGGTGGTGGCCATCACCGAGTGGCTCGCGCACCGCTTTCTGGGCGGCGCCAACGCCCTGGCCGACCTCGACGCCGTGCAGCAACAAGCCGCGATGGCGTTTCTCGAACCCCGGCAGTTGCTACTGGTGCTGGTGGGCGCCTGGCTCGGGGCCTGGGCGGCGGGTGTGGCCGTGGGCCGCACGGCGCCGGGTGTTTGGGGGGCGGTGCTGGCCGTGGCCGTGCTGGTAGTGGGCACCAATGCGCTGAACGCCTTTGCGTTGCCGCACCCCACGTGGTTCCGGGTGCTGGCTGTGGTGCTGCCCGAACCGCTGGTGTGGTGGGGCGCGCGGCGGCGGGGCGGGTGAGGTTTGTTTATGGTTTATAGTTTCTGGTTGATGGTTTTTTGTTGCTGATGAAAGCTCCCCGTTTGGACCGCACTGCTTTTCGAGCCGGTTCGTTTGCCGAAACGGAAGCCTGGTACCGCACCTATTGGCACACGGTCCCGATGGCGGAGCGCCTCCGGGCGGCGCACTATCTTAACAGCGTGGCGTACGGCTTCGACCTCAATCAGCCGCCGCGCCTCGACCGCACGGTCTTCCAAATCCGCCGCCGAACGGATGGCTGAGTTGTTCGGTCCTGATTTTCAGAAACTTTTAATGGAAAAGCCCCGACTGTTTCCCTCACCAACGCCCGCCCGGCGGTGTATGCTGGTGAACTGCCTGATTATCTTCCTGCTGGCGCTGACGGCTTTGCCCACCCTCGCGCAGGCTGATTTCCGGCCCGGCTACGTCGTCCTGAGCGCGGGCGACACGTTGCGCGGCGAAGTCGATCAGCGTGGTACCCACTTCAACACCACCACGTGTCGCTTTCGGGCGGCGCGCGGGCAGGTGGTGCGCAATCTGGCGCCTACCGAGCTGGTGGCTTACGGAGTGGCGGGGCACCGTTATCTGGTCGTTCGGCGGCCACAATTGGCCTTTGTCGAAGAGGTGCTGAGCGGGCCGTTGCCGCTCTGGTTCCGGGTTGATTCGGCCAGCAACGAACACTATTATCTGCCGCCAGCCTCGGGGCAGACCGTGGCTGAGGAACTCCTCCGCCCCATGCAACGACTGGTGCGCGACGGGCAATTACTGACCCGTTACGACGAGGCTTTTCAGCGGCAACTTGCCAGCCGGATGGACGCGCTCGCCCCCGCGTGCGTCCCGACTGCCCAGCAGGCAGCGGCGTGGCGCCTGACCTACGGCGGGCTTCGCAAAACGCTGATGACCTACGCCCGTTGCCGCCAGCAACCTTTTTGGGTGGCGCCGGCCACGCGCGTATCGCTCAGCGCCCTGGGCGGGGGGCTGGGGCTGCGCTACGCGGGTTTCGTTCCGGCGGTCGGGGTTGAGCTGCAATTCAGCCCCGAGCGCCTGACTACTCGCGGGGCGCTGGTGCTGGCCGGGACAATGAGCCTGAGTCGCGCCACTTTCCAAGCCAATTACAGCACCCAGAACAGTCCCAGGATGGTGCGCGATCAGGTAAGATTTGGGTATTGTCTGCTGCTGGGGCGGCGGTTTTTCGCCCACGCCCCGCGTCTGCGCTCGTTCGCAGAAGCAGGGGTAGGGGTGACACGTGTGGCCATTGCTACCCAGGAAGTGAAGTTGCCGGATGAAATCCGAAACTATAACGACCGCTTCACGGCGCCTACCCTGGCCCTGGGGATGGGTCTGGATGCGGGCCGCCTGCGCGTGATCGCACGCGCCACGACCTTGTTCGCTGGGTTTGATGTGGGCTTGCCCAGCCTCAGCCTGTTGGCGGGGCTGCGGCTGGGCCATCGCTAACGCCGGGAGGGATATGACCGCGCAGCTTGTTGATATGTTTGGTTTGTGGAGTAGTTGTTTTTGTGTGGTTTTTTTGATGAAAGAGTGTAATATTTTTAAGCCCCGACAGTTGTTGCCGCAGGCTGTTCTGAGCGCTTGCCTGCTGGCGCTGACGTCTCTGCCCACCATTGCCCAGGTTGGCTTCCGCCCCGGCTACGTGGTGCGTTCCCCCGGCGACACCCTGCGTGGTGAAATCGAATTTGATTCTTATGCCTTCAACGCCGTGCATTGCCGCTTTCGGCTCGCGCGCGGTGGCGCCGTGGAAGAATTTCATCCCGCCCGTGGGCGGTCCTACGTCGTGGATGGACGCCGTTATGAAACCCACCTCGTGGGGCCGATCATCGGCCGCGACGGGGTGCCGCTGACCAATGACCCGCCTCGCCCGGTGTTTTTGGAAGTGCTGGCGGGCGGTCCGGTAACGGTCTATTACCTGGAAGAGCCGGACGGCCACGAGCGGTTTCTGCTCAGTGATGCCGCCGAACCGCTGCCCGACCTGGTACTGATTCGGCGCACGACGGTCGATGCTGCCGGCCGCACGATGCTTCTCGAAGAGCGGCCCTACCAGCGGAAGCTGGCGCTGGCATTTGCGCCGTGCCCGGTAGTGGCGGCGACGGCAGACCGCATCCAATTGACCCGAAGGAGTCTGGCAGCCGCCGTGGCTCGCTTTAATGCCTGCCTGTCGCCTTTGGCGGTACCCGTCGTTCGGCCCCGCGATGAGCAGGTGGTCTGGAGTGTGACGGCCGGGCAAGTTCTCACCGACAAGCTGGTTTGGGGAGAAGGCCCCGTATGACGACACGTTTGCCGGCCGAATCGCTGGTGCCTGGCGCGCGGGCCTGCTGCTCGCCTGGACACCCGCGCTCTCTGCTGGCCGCCTGACGGTCGTCACTGGGCTGCTTTATGACCACCGCCGGACTTACGATCAGGCCCACGATTATCTGGAGCCGAATCGGTTTACCCGCGTGCGGGTCCATCTGGTATTCAGCCAGTGGCAGGTTCCGGTGCTGTTGCGCTACTCGCTGGGCGTACGCTGGTGGGCGCATCCTTACCTGGAAGTGGGCGCGGGGTTACAGGTGCGCGGGGACTTTCAGACCGATGCCCTAGAAACGACGCCTCTCAACATGGCATACGCGCCGTTCACGGCTTCTCTCACCCGCCGCTCGGGTGAGTCCAATCGATTGGGCGATGTGCTGATGGCTGGTGCGGGCCTGGTGCTGGGGCGCGGCGCTCATCCGGTAACGTTGGGCCTGCGCTATGAATACGCTGGCGGATTTCGCCCATACATCTTCGGAATACGCCAAAAAGCCCTAACCGCCAACGCCAGTGTGGGGCTGCTGAAATTCTGAGAAAAGGCGCGTCCCGTGCGAGCTATTCGCAGGCGTTTCGCCTACCACTCGGAAGGCAAAACGCGGCGGTTTTTACCCCTCCCTCGCCGCGCCCACTAATGTGCAGCAGCCTGCGGCGCATACCGCACCAACGGCTCCGCCGCCAGCCGCTCCTGCTCACCCGTGATCAACCGGCGAAGCTCTTCCTCGGTGGGCAGATTCAGCTGATACTTGCTCACGAATACCTGTTGCGACAGCCCACCCGTGGCGTAGCGCACCAGCGCGTCGTTTTTCTGCGCGCAGAGGATGATGCCCACCGGCGGGTTGTCGCCCTCAGTCATCTCGTGTTCGCGATAGTAGTTGAGGTACACGTTCATCTGCCCGGCGTCGGCGTGGCTTAAGGTGCCGATTTTGAGGTCCACCAGCACGTGGCATTTCAGGATGCGGTGGTAGAAAACCAGGTCCACCAGCAGATGCTCGTTGTCGAAGGTCAGGCGTTTCTGGCGGGCCTCGAAGCAGAAGCCGCGGCCCATTTCCATCAGGAATTTCTGCAACTGGCTCACGATGGCTTCTTCCAGATCGCTTTCGCGGAAAGCCAGCGAATCGGGTAAGCCCAGGAACTCCAGCACGTAGGGTTCGCGCAGCAGGTCGGCCACGGCGGGCGGCTGCTGGCCGGTGTGCGCGCCCAGCACGGCCGCTTTGTCCTGCGAAAGGCACGTGCGCTCATACAACGAGGTTTCCAGCGCCCGTTTCAGCTCCCGTACCGACCAGTTGTTGCTGATCGTCTGCACTTCGTAGAAAGCGCGTTTGAGCGGCGTCTCGGCCTTGAGCAACTCGATGAAGTGCGAGAAGCTGAGGCGACTCAGGAGCAGGTCGGGCGCGGTGACGGGGAAGTCACCGGCGAACGTGAGGCTGGTCGGAGCCACTTCGGAAACCGACGGCAATAGGCTTTTCGGCTGTAAGTCAGCTTTTTGCAATTGGTCAGACACCGTCTGACCAATTCGCGGGTAAGTCAGGTAGAATTGCCGGCAGAGTTTCAAAGCCGTTTGAGATAGGCCGGCCACCTCCTGCGTCTTCGCCTACGAAGCCAGTGATTGGAGTAGCCGCTCACCATACGCGGCGCGGTCGGCCCCGTGCTGCTCGTACTCGAAGATGTAGCGGCCAATCAGCCAGTTGCGGGCCGTCAGCCCCGAATTGACCTGTTGAACCGTGGCGCGCTGTATTTCGTGGTGGATATAAGCGATGCGTTCCGCCAGCGCCGCGAGGGTCGTGAGCTGCTCCATCCCGCGAAGCTACCGGTTTTACCTTTACAGTTCTCCGCCCGCTCCCTCCTGTTCTGCCCCGAATGCTGCCCGTCCTGATTTTTTCGATTCTCGGCTTCGTCCTCGTCCTGCTGCTGGGCGTGATCGGCGCGCTGCACCGCCTAGCGCGGCGGCGCGACGACCACGGCGGCCAGCTCGGCCATTCCGGCCTGACGCTGGCTGGCTTCGGCTACGGTCTGACGGTGCTGGCCGTCGTTTATGTGCTGGCTGTCAGTTATTTCCTGATTCGGGGTACCCCCTGGGCCGGTCATCTGCTCGAATGGCTCAACATCGTGGTGCGGCTGATGCACATCACCTTCGGCATCGCCTGGATCGGCGCCTCGTTCTACTTCGTCTTCCTCGAAAACGCCCTGAACCGCACCCACAACGTGCGCCCGGAGCTGGCCGGTAACCTCTGGGCCGTCCACGGTGGGGGGTTCTACTACCTCGAAAAGTACAAGGTGGCGCCCGCCGAGATTCCGCGCGACCTCCACTGGTTCAAGTACGAAGCCTACTTCACCTGGCTCACGGGGTTCTCGCTGCTCTTCGTGGTGTACTATTTCAACGCCTCGTCGATGCTCATCGACCCGGCCGTGCTGAACATCTCGCCGCTGGCGGGCGTGGCGCTGGGCATCGGCTCGTTCGGCGTGGCCTGGATCATCTACGACCAGCTTTGCAAGACGCCGCTCGTGCGCCATCAGACGTGGTTCGCGGCCCTCGGCTTCGTCGTGCTGACGGCCTTTGCGTGGTTTTACTGCCACGTCTTCAGCGCCCGCGCCGCGTACCTGCACTTCGGCGCAATGCTCGGTACGCTGATGGTAGCCAACGTTTTCTACGTCATCATCCCCGGCCAGAAGGCAATGGTGCAGGCCGCCACCGAAGGCCGGCCCGTGGACCCGCAGCTCGGCAAGAACTCCCTCGCCCGCTCGCTGCACAATAACTACTTCACCCTGCCGGTGCTGTTCGTGATGGTCAGCAACCACTTCCCCAGCACGTTCGGGCACGCCTACCCGTGGGCGATTCTGGTAGCCATATCCGTCGGCACGGCGGGCGTGAAGCACTGGCTGAACCTGCGCGAGAAGAAGCAGGAAAGCGGCCTGGTGCTGCCGGTCTCGGTGCTGCTGCTGCTGGTGGTGGCGTTCTACTCGGCCCCGCGCACCGAAGCCAGCAGCGGCAGTTTGGCGAATGCCGCGCCCGTCAGCATCCACCAGGTAACGGCCATCGTGCAGGCCCGCTGCGTGCAGTGCCATTCGAGCAACCCGACGGACGACGTGTTCAAAGTCGCCCCCAACGGCGTCAAGTACGACACGCCCCAGGACATCATCCGCCTCAAAGACAAGATTATGCAGCGCGTGGTGGTAACCAAAACGATGCCCCAGAACAACAAAACCCACATCACCCAGGAAGAGCGGGATCTGATCGGGGCGTGGATTGCGCAGGGCGCGAAAGTGGATTAGGCCTCACTTTCCTGCCTTGCAGGGGCAGGGGCTGCCATATAGGTAGCATCCGTTCCGGTCACGGCCCCCGCCGTTTTTATCGCTTCGGAACGTTAGCGGGTCGGCGTTCGGGATGATATGCCGGCCAGAAAACACGTGATTTTTATCGCGGGTGTAATAATGGTCGATTATTTGAAACGATTCCGGGTCAGCCTCAATCATCAGTTTTTCGCCCAGAAATACGTGGGCGCGATCCTTTGAATAATCTTCGTTTATTACTTGAAACGATTCAATTTCAGCCAGGGGGATTGGTTTTGCCCGGAAATAAACGCGCACATCGTCGTGGGCATAACCAAAATGTCCATTTTGAATGATTTTAAACTTCCTCGGTGAGGGAGAGAGCACCCATTCATAATCGCCTTTCGTGAACGGAATGGCGGAGTAAACAAACTCGTATTCGCCATCCTTTTTTCTGTACCCCGTGTAGCAGTTCGAAAACAACTGCGGAATCAGGCACAGCAGCACCAGAATGACGGGCAGACGGCGTTTGGGCGGGGGCGGCATCGGCAGCAACGGACGAAAGAGTAACGCGAGGCGGGTCGAAAATACAGCCTGCGTTCCCTTGCGGCGACTCAGCATCGGGTAGCTTCGGTGGCGCGCGCAGTAGCTTGCGGGCCTTTCGCGCGCCCGAATGACCTTCCCCGTTCGCCTTGCCTTCGGCCCTGTGGAGGTGCCTTTGCATCTGCTCTGCGAAGTGCTGGCGTATTCGGTTGGCTACCAGCTCTACCGGCGGCTGCGCGCCCGCGTCACGGACCCCATCAGCGACGAACACCGGCAGTGGATCTTCGTCGGCGCAGCCTTGGGCGCGCTGCTGGGTTCGCGGGCGCTCGGCCTGCTCGAACACCCCGCCGAACTGCGGCATCCGCCCGGTGGCTGGCCGTACTACTTCACCAACAAAACCATCCTCGGCGGGCTGCTGGGTGGGCTGGTGGGTGTGGAGGCCGTCAAAAAGCGCCTCGGCGTGACGGCTTCCAGCGGCGACCTGATGGTGTACCCGCTCGTCGTGGGGATGATCATCGGCCGCGTCGGCTGCTTCCTGAGTGGCCTCGAAGACGGCACGTTCGGCACCGTCACGGCGCTGCCGTGGGGCATCGACTTCGGCGACGGCTTGCGGCGCCACCCCACCAACCTCTACGAAATCGGCTGGCTGCTGCTCACCGCCGGTGCCCTGTGGCGCCTGGAGCAGCGCCGTCCGCTGGCCGACGGCGCCCGGTTCAAGGGGTTTATGGTGAGCTACCTCGCGTTTCGGCTGCTGGTGGAGTTCGTCAAGCCCACGCCGCCGTGGCCGTTCTGGCTGACGCCGATTCAATGGGCGGCGGTAGCAGGGCTGCTGTACTACGCGTGGCTTGGGATGCGGCCGGCGAGTGCGCCGACCAGGATCTAAACGTGCTTAACGTGGGCTGCCGAGTCCGCCATTAATTTGTAACCCCTTATACCGATGAAATTGAAGCGTTTTTTGACGATCGCCACGCTAAGCCTTGTCTTGATGCTGACTGGGGCTGCCACGCGTCCCTGCCCGGACGGCATTAATAAGCTGCCGATGTATGGTGAGATGAAAAAGTGCGCTGAGCAAAAAGCAATTGATCGAATGTTTTTGGCCGAGTGTAAGGTCGTATTTGGTACTCCCCAACGTGCTGCTCAATGGCATATCAATCGGGCCTGGAAGTATTTTTATCGCCAAGAGCCGGATTCTGCCATGATGCGCTTCAACCAAGCCTGGCTACTTGATCCGCAGAATGCGGATGCTTTTTGGGGATTTGGCAATATTGTCGGGCAGCGCGGGCAGTACCAAGAGTCGCTGCGATTTTTTTCGAAATCGGTCAAACTAAATCCGCGTAACCCGGGGGTATATATCAGTGTGGCTGCCAGTTTAGGCGCGCTGTTTTCTGAAACCAGGGAGCGTCGTTACCTTGATGGGTACATCCAGAATCTGCGAAAATCGGCTCAGCTCGATCCAAAACAGGTGAGCACGTTCGTCCAGTTGGCGACTGCTTTTACCGTCTGCGAGTGCTTCCCCAAGGACAGCGCCCGTAAGTATATGGCCATCGCCGACCAGCTTGACTCTAACGCCGTCAGCCCGGAGTTGCGGAAACGAGTGATGGAGTAGCAGCCTATCAGTTGATTGATTTACAGCTGACCACTTAATTCTTCCGCTCACCCCATCGAAATCCTTGTGACTTTCGCTTCATCAAACAGATGCCCACCCGCCCCTACACCTACTACGACTTCACCCTCAGCCTCTGCCCGGTTTGCCTGCGGCGGGTCGAAGCCAAAATTGTCTTCGAGGACGAGAAGGTTTATATGCTCAAGCGCTGCCCCGACCACGGGCGGCAGCGGGTGCTGTTGGCCACCGATGTGGAATACTACAAGCAGACCCGGAACTACGTGAAGCCCAGCGAGACGCCCCTGCGCTTCAATACGGCCACTCACTACGGCTGTCCCTACGACTGCGGCCTCTGCACCGACCACGAGCAGCATTCCTGCCTGACGGTGATCGAGATTACGGACCGCTGCAACCTGACCTGCCCAACCTGCTACGCCGAATCCAGCCCTACCCACGGCCGGCACCGGACGCTCGAAGAAGTGGAGGCAATGGTCGATCTGGTGGTCCGCAACGAAGGCGAGCCGGATGTAATCCAGCTTTCCGGCGGCGAGCCGACACTGCACCCGCAGTTCTGGGAAATTATGGATATGTGCAAGCGCAAGCCCATCAAGCACCTGATGCTCAATACCAACGGGGTGCGGATTGCCAACGACCCCGGTTTTGCCGAGCGGCTCGCCACCTACGCCGGGGCGTTTGAGGTGTATCTCCAGTTCGACTCCTTCCGGCGGGAAGTGCTGGAGACGATGCGCGGGCGCGACCTGCGCGAGGTGCGCCGCCAAGCCCTCGAACACCTCAACGCCCTCAACCTCAGCACGACGCTGGTCGTCACGCTCCAGAAAGGGCTGAACGATGATGAAGTGGGCGAAATCATCGACTTCGCGCTCCGGCAGCGCTGTGTGCGGGGCGTCACGTTCCAGCCAACCCAGGCCGCCGGGCGGCTGACCAATTTCAACCCCGAAACCGACCATTTTTCGCTGACCGAAGCCCGGCAGGCGATCCTCGACCAGAGCCCCGTTTTCACGGCGGCCGACCTGCTGCCCGTGCCCTGCAACCCCGACGCGCTGGTGATGGGCTACGCGCTGAAAATCGACGGAGAGGTGTTTCCGCTGACGCGGTATATCGCCCCCTCGGACCTGCTCAAAAATACCGGCAACACCATTGTCTATGAGCGTGATGCCCAACTGCGACAGCATATGCTGCGCCTCTTCAGCACGGCCAACACCGTCGACACGATCACGCCCGAGCTGAACCAGCTGCTGTGCTGCATTCCGCTGATTCAGGCGCCGAGCCTGAAGTACGAAAACCTCTTTCGGGTCGTCATCCTACAGTTTATGGACGCGTGGAATTTCGACGTGCGGGCCGTCAAGAAATCCTGCGTCCATATCGTGTCAAAAGACCTGAAAATCATCCCGTTCGAGACGATGAACATCTTCTACCGCGACGAACAGAAGCGCCGGACGCTTGATCTGGTGCGCGATATTGCTATCATATAACCTCTGCCGAAAAGTGTCTGCGATACATTGAGGAATTTATTTTATGGCAATCAGGAAATTATGGACAAGCCTGAGTCGAAGTTTTCTAGAGTTGTAGGCAGTCATCTGCTTCTCCTGCTTCTGCTTGCAATCCTGAGTGTCAATTTGTTTGGGCTGCTCTGGCTGGGCTTTCCAATACTGTTGCTCGCTGCCGTTGTTAACGCCTTTGGCGCTTATAATGCCCATGAGCCTGTAATGCTGCACGTCCTGAGTGCCTTGCTCACGTTATTGATCGGTCTGGGTACCTGTGGTATTATGGGCGATATTCACGGGCGGCCAATCTTCTGACGCATTTCTCATAAACCGATCAGCCTCTTTCAATTGATGCTTGACGAGAAAAACCCTGAATCGCCCGATCTGAAGCCGCCCACCTCTACGCCTGTTATTAAGTTTAATCTGATCTTGTTGGTCGTAGGTGGTATTCTGGCTGCGTCACTCGCCAAGCCCAGCGGCGGCGGCTCGGTCGTGGTGTTCGGCGTCGGCTTTCTGGCGCAGGCGGGCATCAACCTGCTGCTTGCCCTCGTCAACGCCATTCGGGGCCGCTATGCGTTTGACTACGTGTTCAGCGGAGCGCTGGTGCTACTCATCGGCTTCGGCGCCTGCACGGGGATGATGCTGATTCGCTGATGGGCAACTGACTCAGTCTGCGGAAACACCAGCGTCTTTACGCCACCACAATCCCCGTCCGCTTGATTTCCTCCGTGAACGGGTCGCCGTCCTCGAAATAGGCGGTGGGGAAGGTATGCAGCTCGAAATCCTCGTAGTGACGGAGCAGCACCGCAAAGGGGTTGATATCCACGCAGCCCGCGCCGATGAAGGTGTCGGCTACTAGTGCCACGTCAATGTCGGACCATTCGTGCTGCTCGCCCCGCACGAACGAGCCGAACAAAATGGCCTGCCGCAGCGGTACGCCGAGCTGCCGGATTTCGGCCGCAAACTGTTTTACTTGGTCGAGGGCAGCTTGTTGAGTAAGCATTGGCGGAATTCAGCGATGGCGGTGAGTAACTCGTGGGTGTAAGGTTTCGTGGCGATACGGCGCAGTTCCTGTAAATATGTGGGGTAACGGCCTTCGAGCTGAAACGTATTTAACCGACCCGCCAGGTTCACTTGCTCATCGGTCAGCAGCAAAGACGTGGCGTTGAGCAACTTAATAATGTTGTGAATGCGTGGCGGCGTATTGCCCTCGTTGTCTTTCACCCACAGTGCCTTGCTCAATTTCTCAATCGCCAGGTGCGCCCAGAACAGCGCCGGCACGTACTCACCGACGCTGACCATATTCTGGATCGAGTGCCAGTTGTCGTCGGCGGTTTCCATCCAATAAGCGACGTGCTGTTCCTTGGTCAGCATAAGCGGCAGCAGTTACGGGTGCTTCACGAAACTACCTCAATCCGCCGCCTCCACTGCCACCAGCCGCTCGGCCTCCTCCACTTTTTCCAGGCCCTGCCCGTCGGTGTAGAGGCTGGTCAAGACCCGCTCCGGCGTCATTGGGGTGATGAAGGGCATTGCCGCTTGAGGGTTGAAGGCCTGCACGGCGTCACGTAGCGCGAACCAGGCGCCCAGGCCGTACATCAGCGGCGGCTCGCCCACGGCTTTCGAGCCGAAGACGGCCAGCGCGGCGGGCGGCGTGGGCAGGAAATGCACGTCGATCACCTTCGGCACCGAATAGAGGTCGGGGATTTTGTAGGTACTCAGCGCGTTGGCCAGCAGCCGCCCTTCGGCGTTGAACTGCACGTCTTCCATCGTCATCCAGCCGATGCCCTGCACGAGGCCGCCTTCGATCTGGCCCAGGTCGATGGCCGTGTTCATCGACGTGCCGAAGTCGTGGCTGATGTGCACGGCGTCCAGCTCGTAAGTGCCGCGCAGGCAATCGACCGTTGCCACGGTGATGGCCGTGCCGAAGACGTGGTACGCGAAGGGGTGGCCGCTCTCGGTTTTCGCGTCAAAGTGAATGCGCGGCGTGGCGTAGTGGGCGTGCTCGGAAATGGCCACGCGGTTCACGTAAGCCAGGCCGATGAGGGTGTTCCAGTCTAGTTTTTGGTTGTTGGTTTCTGGTTTTTGGTTGGGGATGAAGGACGAATCGTTGGGTTGTGAGGCGTCTTCCTGGCTTAGGCTTTCGCTGATTTCGCTGGCTTGGATGCCGTTTTCGGGCTGGCTTTCCTGCTTTTCCGGCGGGCGCTGGCGCACTTCGCCGTCTTCCAGATACAGTTGCTCGATTGGCGCTTGCAACTCGCGGGCGGCCAAGGTCAGCAGGCGGTCGCGGAGGGCTTCGCAGGCCATCCGCACGGCGTTGCCGTTCAAATCGGCCGTGGCCGACGCGGCCGACGGCGACGTGTTCGCCACCCGCGTGGTGTTCGTGCTTTCGATCTTGATGCGGCTGATCGGCACGCCCAGCACCCGCGCCGCCACCTGCATCATCTTGGTATTCACGCCCTGGCCCATTTCCACGGCGCCCGTGCTGACGGCCACCGAGCCGTCCATATAAATGTGCACCAGTGCGCGGCCCTGGTTCATCAGCGTCTTGGTGAACGAGATGCCGAAGCAGATCGGCATCAGCGACACGCCGCGCTTTTTCAGGGGGTTGGCGGCGTTGAAGGCGCGGGCTTCGGCCTCCAGTTCCGGCAGCTTGAAGCGCGCCGCGGCATCGTGCCAGCAGGCGCGGGCCTGGGCCAGTTCGGCCACCTGGCCGTAGGGGAACGTGTCGCCGTCCTGCAACAGGTTGCGCTCCTGAATCAGGCGGCGCGGGACGCCCAGCGCCTCGGCGGCGCGGGTGATGGCGGCTTCGATGACGAACATCCCCTGCGGCCCGCCGAACCCCCGGAACGCCGTGTTCGGCGGTAGGTTGGTGCGGCACGACTTGGCCGTGGCCCGCACGTTCGGAATGAAGTAGGTATTCGTGCAGTGAAAGAGCGTCCGCTCCAGCACGGCCGGACTCAGATCAGCGGAGGCGCCGGCGTTTTGGTAAAAATCAACCTCGTAGGCGATGATTTTCAGGTCTTTGTCAAGGCCGATCTTGAAGTCGGAGGCGTAGGGGTGGCGCTTGCCGGTCATCCGCAGGTCGTCGTGGCGGGGCAGCACGAGCTTGACGGGGCGCTGCAAAACGTGGACGGCCAGCGCCACCAGCACGGCCCACGGCGTGGCCTGGTCTTCTTTGCCGCCGAAGCCGCCGCCCAGGCGCGTGACGTTCACCTCGACCTGGTGCATCCCCACGCCCAACACCTTGGCGGCGTGGCGCTGCACGGCCGTCGGCCCCTGCGTGGACGAGTGCAGCCGGATGCTGCCGTGCTCTGTGGGGTAGCCGTAAGCGCCCTGCGTTTCGAGGTACAGATGCTCCTGGCCGCCGGATTCCGCTTCGCCCTCGAAAATGTGCGCGCAGTTGACCCAGGCGGTGGCCACGTCGCCGCAGCGGAAGGTGCGCGGCGGCACGATCAGCTCGCCCTGCGCGGCGGCCACGCGCGGATCGGTGATGATGGGCAGCGGCGTGATGTCGGCCGTGATGAGCGCGCGGGCCTGCCGGGCGATGAACTCGGTTTCGGCCACCACCAGCGCCACGGGTTGGCCCCGAAAGTGGACGTGGTGTTCGGCCAGCGCCGGCTCGTCGGGCACGATGCCGCCAATCTGGTTTTCGCCGGGAATGTCCTGGTACGTCAGAATCCGGACGACGCCCGGCAGCGCCAGCGCGGCGCGCAAATCCAGCCCATTCAGCACGCCGTGGGCGACGGGCGAGTCGTAAACCGAAGCGTGCAGCGTGCCCTGCATCACGGGGATATCATCCAGGTACTGGCTTTCGCCGCGCACGTGCTGGTGGGAGTCGAGGTTTTGCATTGGTCTTGAGGTGGTGAGGTGGTGGTCGTGAGGTGGTGGTCGTGAGCTGGTGGTGGTGGTAGTGGGGGTGCGATATTCAGCACCACCTCACCACCTCACCACCTACACTACCTCACCACCTATACCACCCAACCCCCTTCGATAAAATGCCCCCGCAGCAACTGCCGCAGTAGCAGCCGTTTGTAGGCTTCGGTGCCGCGCGCATCGGCAATAGGCGCGATTTCGCTTTGGGCGATTTCATTTGCCGCATCCACCGTGGCCCGCGAAACCGGCTGCCCCACCAGAAACGCCGAGGTGCGCCGCAGGTAGAGCGGCGTAGCGAATACGCCCCCGGCGGAAAGGTGCGCTTCGGTGATGAAGCCGGCGGCATCCACCGTCAGCAGCGCCGACGAATTGACGGAGGCAATGTCGAGGTGCGTCCGCTTGCTGACCTTTTCGAAATTGAAGAACGTCGTCGGTCCCGGCACCCGGAACGTCAGGCTTTCCACGTATTCCTCCGGGCTTTTGGCGAGCTGCTTATAGCCGGTGTAGAACTGCCGCAGCGGCACCTGGCGCTGGGGTTCGGCGCCGCCATCGAGCGTCAGCGTCGCGTCGAGGGCCAGAAACCAGCACGTTAGGTCGCCGATGGGCGAGGCGTTGCAGAGGTTGCCGCCCACGGTGCCCATCTGCCGGATGGGGGTGGAGGAAACCAGTTTCAGGTGCTGCCGCAGCCGGGGGAAGATGGCCGCGAGAATGGGCGAATCCATCAGCTCCTGCGCCGTGACGGCCGCACCGATGCGCACGGAATTGCCGTGACGGCTAATGCCTTGCAGCGCGGGCGTATCGAAAAGCGACTGCGTGGATACCGACAGCAGCGCGTCCGGGCGCTGCACGAGCAGGTCGGTGCCGCCGCTTAGGAGGGTGGGAGGGTTTGAGGATTTGAGGGTTTGAGGGGGCTGCGCGGGTCGGAGGGCAGCCAGTTTTTCGGCGGCGCCTTCGAAGTGCTTGGGCACGAAGCCGTTTTCCGTCAGCCAGGGCAGGGCGTTTTCGGTGGGGCGCTCCTGCAAAGTGGCCGTCAGGGCGGCGGCGGCGCGTTCCAGCGACTTATACCCCGTGCAACGGCAGATATTGCCGTCGATGGACGCGCAGGCGGCCTGGGCGGTGGCCGACGGCCCGGCGTCGAGGCAAAAGCCAGCCAGCGACACCACGAAGCCCGCCGTGCAGAACCCGCACTGGGTGCCGCCAGCGTCCACGATGGCTTGCTGGGCGCGGTTCAGGTCGTGCGGCTTTGGGCTGAGGTTCAGGCCCTCCACCGTCACCAGGTGCTTGCCGTGGAGGTTAGCGAGCGGCAGCAGGCACGAGGTCATCGACCGGTAGCGGACGCTTTGGCCATCGGCCGATAGGTCGCCGAGCAGCACGGTGCAGGCGCCGCAGTCGCCTTCGCGGCAGCCGGTTTTGGTGCCCGTCAGGCGTTGATGGGTGCGCACGTAGTCGAGCGCGGGCGTGGCCGGGGGGAGTGGGGTTTCGACCAGGCGGTCGTTGAGCAGGAAGCGAATCATCAGAAGTAAAAGTACGACCCGGCTGCGCGCCAGAACCAGCTGCGCGCCGGGCCCGCCGCCGGGGCTGAAACATTTCGCGACGCTCGCCCCGAGTAAGTTTCGAGCCCTTGAAACTTACTCGGGGGTATTGGCCCGGATTTGTTTCAGGGGGTGAAACATACTCGGGGATGATGGCTCGAATTTGTTTCAGCGCAGGCAGGCTAGGGGCGAATACCGCGTTAAGCGACTTAGCGCGGTTTCGGCCCCCGGCCACGGCGCTCCGTACCGCGCGTCCGAAACCGCACCAGCCGTATTTTGCGCTTCGGATTTACCTTCTCTACCGGCCTGCATCGCCCGTGACGCTAACTGGATTATACATCTACCCCATCAAGTCGCTCGGCGGGATCAGCCTGCCCGAGGCGCGCGTCGAGGCGCGGGGCTTGCAGCACGACCGTCGCTGGCTGCTCGTGGACAAAACCGGGCAATTCCTCACCCAGCGCACCGACGCCACCCTCGCGCTGCTGGCTGTGGCGCTGACGCCCGCCGGCCTGACGGTGACCCACCGCACGCGGCCGGAACTGGGCACGCTGCTGGTGCCGTACGCAGCGCCCGAAACGGCCCCAGTGCTGGTACGCATCTGGGACGATACCGTGCCCGCCCTGCCCGTCGGGGCGGCGTTCGATGCGTGGTTTTCGGCGGCGATCAACCGCCCCGCGCGGCTCGTTTATATGCCCGACACGACGCACCGGTCGGTCGATCCGGCTTACGCCCCGGCGGAGGCTATTGTCAGCTTTGCCGATGCTTACCCGTTTCTGATCATCGGCGAGGCCGCGCTGGCGGGGCTGAACGCCCGTTTGCTGGAACGCCACCAGCCGCCTGTGCCGATGGACCGCTTCCGGCCGAACTTCGTTTTCAGCGGGGGCGCCGAAGCCCACGAGGAAGACGGCTGGGCTGATTTTCAGATTGGTGCGATAGCGTTTCGCGGCGTCAAGCCCTGCGCCCGGTGCGTCGTGACGACCATCGATCAGGCCACCGGGCAGCCCTCCGGCAAAGAGCCGCTGCGTACGCTGGCCCGCTACCGGGCAGCGGGCGCCAAAGTACTGTTCGGCCAAAACGTGATCGGCTGCGGCGAAGGCATCGTGCGGATAGGCGACCCGATTACGCCGCGAAGCTGAGCGCCCGGGCTGCCGCCGACGCCGCCGCCGCGCCGGGAACGCTTCCCGAAACAGTATCTTGCGCCCGGCAAAATCAATCGATCCAAGCCCAAGTAAACTGGTTAAATGACACTCGCTATTGTTGGAGCTACGGGCCTCGTGGGCCAGGAATTATTACGGGTACTGGCCGAGCATCAGTTCCCCGTCACGGCGGCCGAACTGCTGCCGGTGGCGTCGGCGGCCTCCGTGGGGCAAACGGTCTCGTTTCGGGGGGAAGCAGTGCCGGTGATCGGCCTGGAAACGGCGTTGGCGCGGGCGCCGCAGGTAGCCATTTTCTCGGCGGGCGCCGGCCCTTCGCGCGAATGGGCGCCGCGCTTTGCGGCGGTCGGCACGTTCGTCATCGATAATTCGTCGGCCTGGCGGATGGACGCCGCCGTGCCATTGGTTGTCCCCGAAATCAATTCGGACACGCTGACGGCCGACACGCGCCTCATCGCCAACCCGAATTGCTCGACCATTCAACTGGTGCTGGCCCTGAGTCGGCTGCACACAGCTTATCAGCTGAAGCGCCTGGTGGTCAGTACGTATCAATCGGTTACGGGCACCGGCAAGCACGCCGTGGCGCAGTTGATGGCCGAGCGCGCCGGGCAGCCGGTAGCGGCGCCTGCCTATCCGCACCCCATCGATCTGAATGTCCTGCCGCATATCGATGTTTTTGAAGACAACGACTACACGAAAGAGGAGATGAAGGTGGTGCGCGAAACCCGCAAGATTCTGGGCGACGGGGCCGGCACTATCGGCATTACCTGCACCGCCGTCCGGCTGCCCGTGCTGGGGGGGCATTCGGAAAGCGTAAACGCGGAGTTCGAACAGGAATTCGACCTGGCCGAAGTACGTCAACTGCTCGCCGCAACGCCCGGCGTGGAAGTGGTGGACGACCCCGCTCAAAACCGCTACCCGATGCCGCGCGACGCCCACGGCCGCGACGCCGTGCTGGTGGGTCGGCTGCGGCGCGACGAAAGCCAGCCCCGCACCCTGAATCTCTGGATCGTAGCCGACAACCTGCGCAAGGGCGCCGCCACCAATGCGGTACAGATTGCCACGGAGCTGGTCCGGCGCGGGTTGGTAGCGGGCTAAAACGGGTCGTGCGTAACCGGAGAAACCCGCCAGCCAGCGAAATTTTGGTGTCGGTCTGAGGCGTGTATCCGGCAGGTAATAAGCACTGATACCCTTCGCGAGGTGGTGCCGCGCATCTACTCGCCCGACCGGTATATGCCGCCCACGACACGGCCGCGCTGGGGAAGGCGTGGCGGTCGTTTCAAGCGGACAAAGACCGATTGTCAGCCGTCGATCACACACAAACAGGCACTTCAAAAACACAAAGCCCCGTAAGTCATTGACCTACGGGGCTTGGTG
>JANPLI010000102.1:0-19047 GCA_031426455.1 Hymenobacteraceae bacterium
GCCCGGTGTGCAATGGGGGCGGCCCGGCCGAAGAACAGAAGCCAAACGCGAAGGTACGGTGGGGTGGTTCAGGGGGGGACGGCTACCGGATCGGCAGGCCCTCCGCGCTGAAAATGGTTTCCAAACGGGCATCGGCCGTCAGAAAAAGCGAGGCTTCGCTACGAACCTGTAGGGCACACGCCAACTGGATAGCGTCCAGCGCGCGTAGGGCAGAAGCCGTGTACTTCGAGACCAACTGCGTGGCGGTTTGCAATACGGAATCGGACAGCGCGACGAAGCGGTACAGCGCAAGGTCCTGCGCGAATAACCGGGTAGCAATTTGCGCAAATGCCGGGGTGACCTCGCCTGTGCGCACTTTCTTCTCCGTCGCGGAAGCAAATTCCACCATCGTCAGCGCCGATAGATAAGCGACCCCGCTTACGCGCTGTAAGCGCGCCCGGAACTGCAACGAATCCATTTCAGGAAAATAGAGCTTCGCCAAAGCGGAGGTATCCAGAAAAACGCTCATTACAAACGATCTGCGCGGTCATCAATGACGATTTGGCTCATCGGCTTCCCAGGTACGCTTTGCAGGAGCGTGCGCGATTCATCCCAATGAAACTGCGCGCCGAAGTCGTAAGGGAGCGCTGCTTCGGAAGCCACCACCTCTTCGCTGAACTGCACCGCAGTTGCTTCTAACGCTTCTACTACCTGCTGAAGGGTACGCGTATCAGGGGGGCGAGGAATGGTTAGGGTGATTATCATAGTGGTTACGGCTTATCTCGAACCGTTCAACGCGAAGCTACAGCGGGGTGGTTCGGCAGGCAAACGGCGTCCGCCTGCCCCTGGTCTGTACGCCACAAAAAAACCGCGCTCCCAAGCTGGGAGCGCGGTTTTCGTGGGCCCACCTGGGCTTGAACCAGGGACCTACGGATTATGAGTCCGCTGCTCTAACCGACTGAGCTATAGGCCCGGACGCGCCGTGTGTGGCCCGTTCCGCCCGCAAAGGTAACGGCCCGGCTGCACCTTTGCGCCCTCGTTTCTTTGGCCTCGCCCTTCCCGCTGATGCTTTTGCCCCCGCCCGGCACCCTCCGCAACCTGATCTTCGATCTGGGCGGGGTGCTGCTCAACATTGATTATCAGCGGCCCATCGCCGCTTTCCGGCACCTGAGTACCGCCGCGGCGCCGCTGGCGTTCAATCAGCAGGCCCAGGCGCCGCTATTTGATTCGCTCGAAATCGGCGCTTTGTCGAATGCGGACTTCCGCGTCGGCCTGCGGGAAGCGTACCAGATTCCGCTGGAAGTGCCGGATGCCGCCCTGGATGCCGCCTGGAACGCGATTCTGCTCGACTTGCCCCGCCCGCGCGTGGTGCTGCTACGGGCGCTGCGCGCCGCCGGCTACCGGCTTTTCCTGCTCTCGAACACCAACGGCCTGCACCGCGCGGCGTTCGATACCATTATCCGGGCGGCACATCCGGATCTGCCCGGCGCCCTGGCCGACCTTTTCGACGGCGTGTATTACTCGCACGAAGTGGGCCTGCGCAAGCCCGACCCGGCCATTTTCCGCCGGGTGCTGACCGACCACGACCTGCTTCCCGCCGAAACGCTCTTCATCGACGACTCGCCGCAGCACGTGGCGGCGGCGCACGCGCTGGGGCTGCACGCCGTCTGGCTCGGGCCGGGGCAGGATATCACGGCCCCCGCTTCTCCCCTGCTCGATGCGCTGGCTTCGCAGTAGGCTTCGCCAGCCGCCGCCGGAAACGCGCTACCCCGGCGAGGCGCCCCCCTGGCACCGCTGGGCGTTGCACGGCGGGTTGCTGGTGCTCACCTTCGCCACCACCACGCTGGCCGGCGCCGAGTGGATTCACCAGCAACTGTTCTGGCTCGGTGGCCCGCGCGACGAAACCTTCCGCCTAACCGGCTGGCTGACAATCCCGCAGGTGCTGGATGGCTTGTGGTTTTCGGTGCCGTTCCTAGGCGTCCTGACGGTCCACGAGTTGGGGCATTTCGTGATGGCGCGGCGGCTGGGCATCCGCACCACCTGGCCATATTATATCCCTTTTTATCTGGGCATTGGGCCGAGCATCGGCACGATGGGCGCCGTCATCCGGATCCAGGACCGCATCTATTCGCGCCGCGACTTTTTCGACGTAGGGGTAGCCGGCCCCCTGGCGGGCTTTGCCGTACTCCTGCCGCTGCTGATAGTGGCGTTTGCCACCTTGCCCGCGCTCCTGCCCGCACCGCCGCCGCCGGGCCTCTGGCTGGGCCGCAACCTGCTCCTGACTGGCCTGGAAAAGGCGTTTAACGTACCCGCCGCGCTGCACCCCGCCTTGACGCGCCAGCCGCTGATATTAGCCGGTTACCTATCGGCCTTTTTCACGGCCCTGAATCTGATGCCCATCGGCCAGCTCGACGGCGGGCACGTCCTCTACGGCCTGCTGGGGCCGGGCCGGGCCGCCCGGTTGAGCGTAACGGCCTACGCCGCGCTGGTTTTCTACGCGGGCCTGGGACTGGTGACGCCCGCGCTGGCGCCGGCCACCCTGGCCTGGGCCGCACCGGCTTATCTGGGGCTGCTCTTCGTGCTGGCGCGGCCCGCCGTGCCCACACCCCGCCTGGCGGCGCTGGCCGCAGCCGTGATGGGAGCGTTGCAGTTCGGCGTTGCCGCCGTCTGGCCCAACGTCAGCGGCAACCCCGGCTGGCTGCTGCTGGCGCTTTTTCTGGCGCGCGGCGTGGGCCTGTTTCACCCCATAGCGCCGCTGGACGAGCCGCTGGACCGCAAACGCCGGGTGCTCGGCTGGCTCGCAATGGCCCTGCTGGTGCTGTGCTTCGCGCCCAGCCCGTTTGACTGAGGGACTTTTTGGACTGAGTGACTGAGTGGACTGAGTGACTGAGTGACTTTTTGGACTGAGCGAGACGCGCGTTTAGAACGTCGCCCGTAACGGGTGCTGCCCAGTTCCGGGAGCCGCTAACGCTTGGAACTGGGCGGTTTTGCAGCACGCAACGCGCTGATGGACGGCGTGGCGTTGAGCAACTGAGCGAAACGGGCGAACTGGCCGTTATTCGCTGCCCACCAAGGCCAGCCGCTGGTGGGCCAGGGCGCGGCCTGCGGCATCCGTCAGAATGGTCAGGTAGATGCCCGGCGCCAGGCCGCGCAGGTCGAGTGGGACGGATACGTGTTCGGCGGTAGCCGCTACCGGCACCGTGCGCACGATGCGCCCCAACGCATCGCGAACCGTCAATGCCGTGGCCCCGGACTGCGCCGGCAGCGCCAGTTCCGCCGTCAGCCGGCCGGCCGTGGGGTTGGGAACCAGCGCCAACGAAATGGCCGTCACGACGGTAGGCACTACCGGCGCCGGGGCCGTAGCATAGGGCGTGACCGGAAAAGAATGCGTCACGTACTGCGTCCGGATTTGATCAGCTGCTCTTCGCAGGGCCGTGATCGAGGTAAAGGGCCGGGTCAGCCCCCGGCTGCGCGCGAAGACGTAGGCCAGTTCGAAAACCCGCGATTGCCCGGCGCCGAACGTGTACGGCCCGGCCGTAGCCAAGCCCCGGCGGTCGCCGGGTGGATTACCAGCGCTTTGCTCAGTCCAACCGGTGCCCGCCACCGGGTCGCCGTCGAACATATAAGGAGTTGGGGCGCCGCCGCCGTTGCGGCCGTCGCCGCCGTAGGTGATGGGGATGCCATCGCGCCAGCGGCCGCGCAGGTAGTTGTAGTAGTCTCCTGGAGGAGCGGGATTACCATTATAAACATTTATATTATTGTTATAATAAGTGAATCCCGCCAGCGAATCGCTCAACAGCACGACGCCCTGCGCGGGTGGGTTGGCGCCGTAGCCGGGGGCAATTACTGTGAAATAGAGGTCACCGTTAGCAGAAGGCTCATAACCGTGTACGGTATCCGAGTCGAAATCGGTGCTGTTATAACCATACATCATCTGCCGGTTCCGGTCGCAGCCGATGTAGTCATCGAAAGGATTACCGATGTCAAAATCGACCCAATGGCCCAGCCAGACATCGTGGTAGTCGATGGCGGAACGGTTGTAGAGCGTGTAGCGCACCAGGATCGTGCTATCGACGGGCGCCGCGCCATTGGCCGATGCGTAGGCCGAAACCATTGTATGCACTTCCAGCCCAATTGCGGGAGTATAAGGTTCTTTGCGAGCGGCGTGATCGTTGGTGATGGTGAACAGGGCCACTTCGCCGGGGATGTCCGGGTAGTCGCCCAACTCCGGCTCGTAGCGCAGCGAATCGCCGCCGACGTTCACGAACGGCGCCCCGCCGTTTGGGCAGCGGGTCAGGGAGCGCCCTGGCCAGGCCGCAATTCGGGCCGAGGGCTGGTAGCCGGGCTGCCCGCTGGCCAGAATATGCGTATTGATTTCGGCCCGACTCATTTCCCAGACGTAGTTGTACGCCGGATCGCCCAGAAGGCCGACAGACGGCGCCGTGGAATCGGCCACGGGGCCGCACCAGAACGAGACAGATGGAGGAGCGCCCTGCCGGTAGGTTTCGCCCGCCATATAGAGGGTGTTGGCGGCATCCAGCCCCCCAATCCATAGGTTGGCGGCGTAAACGGTGGACAGCTTCCGCGCGCCCGGCAGCCGCTTCGGCACTTCCAGCCCCGTTGACCCCGTGGCGACATTATACCACAGCGTCCCGTAAGACGTCATCAGCCCTCGCGCACTGTTGGCTTCGATAAAGGCGGTATCGGGCAGCGGCAACCATTGGGCCTGCGCCAGGGGGCTAATCAGCAGCAGACTCGTAGTAAGCGCCAGCCTTGAAAGGGTGGGTAGAAAACGGGGCATCGGAGTGAGCGAGGAAAAGTGAGCGGATAGGCAGGTTCATCAAAGGCCCACACCACGTGGTGCGGGCGCCTAAATATACGCGCTTTTCTGCTCCGCCCCGCGCCCCGCCCCCCTCCTACCCGGCCGCCACGCCGTGGTGCGACGCGGCCCGGCGCTTGTGCGGCGTGGGCGGCACGGGGTCCGCTGCTAGAGCTTCACTCTCAGCGGTTTTAGGGGGCGTGGCCACTGGCTCGACCACCTGCGGGTCGTCCACACCCATCGGGTCGGCTTCTTCCAGTACCGCTTTCGCCGCCGACCACCGGAGGGAGTAGAGGTCCTTGCGACGGTCGCGCAGGTTCCGGACCGAGCCGGCGGTGTTGAGGTCCTTCAGCAGGTCCAGGTCGAGGTCGGCGATCAGCGTCATTTCCGTGTTCGGGGTGGCCTCGGCGATGGTGGCGTCGTGGGGAAAGGCGAAGTCGGAGGGGCTGAAAACCGCCGACTGCGAGTACTGGATGTCCATATTCTCCACTTTCGGTAGGTTGCCCACCGAGCCGGTGATGGCCACGTAGCACTCGTTTTCGATGGCGCGGGCCATCGCGCAGCACCGGACGCGCTGGTAGGCGTTTTTGGTATCGGTCCAGAACGGCACGAACAGAATCTTGATCTGCTGGTCGCTCAGCAGACGGCTCAGTTCGGGGAACTCCACGTCGTAGCAGATCAGAATGCCGATGCGGCCGAAGTCGGTGTCAAAGGCCTGGAGCTTGGAGCCGCCGCGCATTCCCCAGTAATAGGCTTCGTCGGGCGTCACGTGGAGCTTGAGCTGGCGGTCGGAGGTACCGTCGCGGCGCAGCAGATAGGCCACGTTGTAGAGCTTGCCGCCGATGACTTCGGGCATCGACCCGGCGATGATGTTGATGTTGTAGCTCAGCGCCATTTCCTGCATCCGGGTCCGCAGGATGTCGGTGTAACCGGCCATTTCGCGGATGCTTTCCGGCGCGTCCGAGCTTTTGGAAAGCGCCATCAGCGGGGCGTTGAAAAACTCCGGAAACAGCACGAGGTCGGCCTTGTAGCTCGACACGGTATCGACGTAGAACTCGACCTGCTGAATCATCTCCTCGACGTCCTGCACGGCGCGCATCTGCCACTGCACCACGCCGATGCGCACGTTCGACTTGGTGTTGCCGATCAGTTGCTCGTACTGCTCGTCGTAGTAAACGTTGATCCATTCGAGCAGCGTGGCGTACCCGCGCGATTCCGGGTCCTGGGGCAGATAATCCTTGATGATTTTCCGGACGTGGAAGCCGTTCGAGAGCTGGAACGTCAGGATCGGGTCGGTGATTTCCTTGTTCCGCACCTGCTCGATGTACTGGCGCGGCGTCAGTTCATCGGCGTACTTGCCGTAGCCGGCGATGCGCCCCCCGGCGATGATGCCGCGCAGGTTCAGGTTCTCGCACAGCTCTTTCCGGGCATCGTAGAGGCGCCGGCCGAGGCGCAGGCCCCGGTAGTCGGGGTCCACGAAGACATCGACGCCGTAGAGCGTATCGCCTTCCGCGTTGTGGGTTTTGAAGGTGCCGTCGGCCGTGATCTGATTATAGGTGTGGCGGTCGCCGTAGTCGGAATACTGCACCACCAGCGCCAGGGCTACGGCCACGATCTGGCCCTTGTCTTCGATGCAGATTTGCCCTTCGGGGAAGTTCTGGAGCAGGGCGCGGTACTCCTTGCGGGTCCAGGCGCCGTCGTCGGAAAAACCGGCGTACACCCGCTCCATAATATCGCGGATGGCGTTGTAGTCACTGACTTTGAGGGTGCGCAGCCGGAGCTTGTGTTCGGCGTTGGTGGCGGGCGTGGTGGGCTGTTCGGCCATTTTTTAGTTTCGGGTTGCGCGTTTCGAGTTGCGCGTTGCGCGTGTAGCCAGGGGCTTCGCCCCGCAGCAACCAAGTGGCGAAGCGACGAGGGCGTTGCGTGTGGGGCGTGGAATATTGCTTGTGCTGGGGCAAACGGACGACGCGGGTGCAAAGGTGCGCCCGGCGGGCGGCACCGGTAGCCGACATCACCCAATGATGTGTTGCACGGTAGCTGTCAAGCGGCGGACCTTCACCTTTTGAATAGCCCACCCTTCCGGCGGCCTCCACTTTTCCGCTCATCCCGATGAAACGTTTCCTGCTGCTGCCGCTACTGGCGGCTTTTGGGCTGCTCAGCCCGCCCGTTCGGGCGCAGTTTCCGTCCACTCCCACGCAAACGTTTTACGTCTGCAATGCCCCCGGCGAGCAGAAAGCGGTCCGCGCCTTTGCCGACGGCGCCGGTGGTTCGCACGTTTTCTGGATCGACGAACGCGGCGGCACGGCCGTGGGCACCGCCATTTACTGGCAGCAAGTGGGCACTACGGGTCAGTTGCGCTGGCCCGCCAATGGGAAGCTGCTGATGCAGGCGCGCGGCAAGAAAATCCTGGCGCTGCAGGCCGTCGCCTGGCAGGGCGGCACGCTGGTGGCCTGGATCCAGGGCCAGAGCAGCGGCGATTCGCTTTTTTGCCAAGCCTACGATGCCGCCGGAGCGCCGCGCTGGGCACAACCGACGCTGGTGGCCGCAAGCGGCACCAGGAGCATTATCTACGTCACTCCCACCGGGTTAAACGTGCTGCCCAATGATTCCGGCGCCACCATCACGCATAGCCTGATTCAAACCGGCGGCGCCACCATCTTCAGCCATAACCGGGTGAACTTCACGGGGCGCCGACGCTGGCCGCTGAATAACTTCTTTGCCAGCCTCAACAACACCACCTACTTCAGCACGATCAGCGACCGGGGCAACGGCTTCTTCGTGGTGGGTTCCTCCGGCGGTTTGGGGGCGAACCTCGTGGCCCAACGTTACCGGCTACAGGGGCAAGCGGCGTGGCCAGCTCCGGTGAACGTGTCCGCCAATGGCGCGGGCGGGCGCGGCGAGGCGGGCTGGCCGCTCCGGGTGCTGCCCGATACGAGCCTGGTCGTGACGTGGGGGCGCTATACCCCGAAAGACATCGTGGCCGTCAAACTCACGCCAAACGGTACCTACGCGTGGGCCAGCCCCACCTACCGGGTCGTCTGCGATCAGGCCTCCTCACAGGACGATCCCAGTATCCTGCTACAAGACAACGACCTGTGGGTGATCTGGAACGATAACCGCCCGCCCGCCCGCAACACGCACCAGTACGTGCAGAAAATCAACCTCGCTACCGGCAACCGCTATTGGAGCGCGGGCGGGGTGCCGGTCTTTCAGTTGCGGAACTACATCTCCAACCCGAAGATCGTCGCCGCCGACAATGGCGCCGTGATGGCGTTTTCGCTCCTGAATCAACCGGATGGTTTCCGGGCCCAAAAAATCCGACCCGACTCCACTATGGCGTGGCCGATCAACGGGGTACCCGTCAATACCACGACGAACGACCGCCCATTTTATGCGGACTTCGTGCCTGTAAGGCAGCCCGATGGTTCGGTGCAGGTCTTCTGGACCAGCTTCGGCAATGCAGCCATCTGCGGCGCGAAGGTGTACCCCAGCGGCGCCCTGGCTCCGCTCGGCCTGCCGGAATCAGCAACTGCGGACGATTTTACCCTCTGGCCCAACCCCGCCACCGAAACCGTGCAGCTTCAGGTGGCGGGTCGAGCGGCGGGTGCCACGGTGCAGGTGCTGGACGCCTGCGGCCGGGTGGTGTACACGGCGGCTGAAGCAGAATCCATTCGCGTGGCGGGCTGGGCGGCGGGCGTTTACGTGGTGCGCACTACCGGGTCCGATGGCCGGGCGCTGACCCGGCGGCTGGTCGTGAACAGTGCCCGATAAACGTCAAAACCCGCTGAAACGCTTCGTTTTCAGCGGGTTTTGTCTGATGCCTAACGATTAAATCGCTTAAAATCTACTTAGTACCCCAGAATCCCCCCCAGCAGGTTCCGGACACCCTGAAAGCCCTGTTGCTCCAGGAATTTTTTGGCCGTGGCTGAACGGGCGCCGGAGCGGCAATGCACCACCAGTTCGCTTTCGCGGTGGTCGGCCAGTTCATCGAGGCGGGTGGGCAGTTCGCCGAGCGGGATGTTCAGCGTCGCCGTGGGCAACTGCGATTCGGCGTGTTCCCAGGGTTCGCGCACATCCACGATGAAGGGCGGCTGGTTGGCGGCGAGGCGGGTTTTGAGTTCGTCGGCGGTGATATCGATCACGGGAGAACGGGGGGTTGAGGTGAAGAAAGAAGCGAATTTCAGGCGAAGATGCAGCCGCGCCGCCCGCCCGAGGCGCCGCGCCGTAGCCCAGCGGCTCATTCGGCGGTGGGCGTCAGCACCAGGCGGCGGGTGAAGCCCGTAGTACCGTGCCGGAAACGCAGCACGTACAGCCCGGCGGGCAGACCGCGCACATCGAGGGTGGTGGCGTGGGCGGGTGCCGTGCGCACGGCGCGGCCCAGGGCGTCGAATACAATCAGCCCGCCGTCGAACCGGCCGCGCAGCTGCACGGTGCCGGTGGTGCCGACCGCTGCGGGGTTCGGATACACATCGGGCGCAGGGCTTTCATTATCAGCCGTCAGCCCCAGAACGCCGCCCCGGTTCATCAGCGGCCGAATCATCACGGTGCCGGGCGGGGCGGCGGCGAACCGCAGCGGCTGCCACGTGCCGTTGCCACCCACCAACTGCACCCAGAAACGCCCGGCAGCGCGTTTTTCGTTGAAGTCGATGCCCACCTGCGAGGCCGGAAAGTTGGAAATCGGCGGCTGGCCGTAGCCGGCGAAAAACGTCCCGCTGACGGGCTGCGGCTGGGCGAAATACACCGGGTACCACCCGCCAAGGCGCCGCAACGTGGTATCGGCGGGCTGCCGGAACGCCTGCTGGTAGCGCGGCTGACGGTCGGGGCGGGTGGGGTCGGCGGGGTCAGGAGCCCAGAGGTTCACGTACTGCGTCTGCCCCACGCGCCCGCCGGGGTAGAGGTAGAGCGCCACGCCCGCCACCTGGTCGGCGGTATCGGGGCTGAACGCGTAGGCCCCGTAGCGGGTGTCGGCGCTGGGATTGAGGGTGAAGAGGTTCTCGGCGGAGCCGTCGTCGTAGGCGTAATAGGTGCTGAGTTCAGTCTGGCGCCGGATCACGTCGTTGGCGCGGGTGCGCAGGTCCAGTTCACCGGAGGCCAGCGTGATCTGCTGTTCGAGCAGCTTGCCAGTGCCCGTCAGGGGCGGCACGGGCGCCGTCTGGACGGAAGCCAGGATCGGCCGCTGCCACTCGCCGCCGGGCAATACCAGGGCGCCGGTGGCGAAAATGTCGGAAGTCAGCGGCAGGGCGTCGGGCAGCGTCGTGACCGAAAGCCGCGCCTCGTAGGTCACGGGCGTCGGAATGGCCGTCGGCAGGTCCAGGTTATTGACGGTGGTGCCGGTGGAGTCGTTCAGCTCGTTGAGCGGACTGGCGGCGTTGTTGAACTGCCAGACCGGCATCGCGGTGTAGCGTTTTAGGGCCGAGGCCAGGGGCCGGCTCAGGGCCACGTCGCGGCGCGGGCCGGGCGCGGTGGTGCGGTTGGCGTCCAGCTCCACGTAGTCCACATTCCAGGTGTTGTTGTTGCCCTGGCCGGAGCCGGAGGCGCGGAAGCGGAACCGAAACCGGTTCGTGAGGTAGTTGCTCGTCACGGGCACGAAGACCTGCGCGAACGCTGTCGCGCCGGCGCCGTTCGTCTCCCACTCCGGAATCACGGACCAGAAGGCGCCGTCGTCGGCCGACATTTCGACCCACAGCGACGGCGTGCCCCCCGTCGAGGTCTGCGCGTTGATGCTGCCCCCCACGCCGCCGGCCTGCCACCAGAAACTCAGCACCACGGCGGTGCGGCCGCTCAGGTCGATGGTCCGCGAGGTGAGCGTATCGAGGTCGCTGAAATTACCCCCGTAGGCGCTGCCCCGTCCATTCAGGCCGTCCAGCGACGCCACCCCGCGCGTGGGCGGGTCGAGGCCGAAGCGGTTGTTGACGTAGGCGCCGCCGCCCGGCTCCCAGTAAACGGGGTCGGGCGTGGGGTCAGCGTCGGACGGGTCGGCGGCGAAATCATCGAAGAACGGCAGACTCAGGGCGGCCACCTGACGGGTAGCGACGGGGGCAGCGGCGGGCGCAACGGTTTTGGGGCGGCGCGCGCCGTCTTCGGGCAGCGGCAACACCTGCTGGGCGGCAGTAAGCAGCGGCAGTGCCCACACGGGCAGCAGCAGTAGGCGGCGGAAGATCAACGGGTGCAACATCAGGTTCTGATTCAGGAAGGAAGCGGGCCGCTATACGGCGGCGGCGACATCAGGCTTAGGAACGGCGCCCCAGGGCCATTTATTGCCCGGCCCGGCGCTATTGGGTTTCCTCCGGCGCGGGTTCGCCGTTGGGGTCGGTGCCCTTCACCCACAGATCCACGAGCTGGCCCGTGCGCACCTGCGTACCGGCGACCGGGCGCTGGCGCAGCACGGTGCCGTCGAGGCCGCTGCCGTCGGGCTGGTAGATCACCGAGCCGATTTGCAGCCCCTGACCTTGCAGCGCAATCTTGATTTCATCGAAGGGCCGACCGACGACGCTCTCCAGGTCGAACTCGTTGTTACCCTGCCCGTCGCCAACCACCAGATCCACCACCGCGTTCTTGGGCACCGGCGCGCCCGGCGCAATTTCCTGCCCGCCCACCAACTGCTTCAGCACGGCGTTCTGCTGAAGGTCGGGCACGGTCTTCACGGTGCCGAGCTGCAAGCCGGAGTTAGTCAGCGTCAGGGTGGCGGTTTTGAGCGAAAGGTCCAGCAGCTTAGGCATTGCCAGCAGCGGCGGATTTTTCATCGCTACCGACAGGTAGATTTTACGGTCTTCCTTGACCTGCGCGCCTGGCGCGGGGTCCTGGGCCAGCACCGTGAAGGGCGGCACCGAGGGGTCGAAAACGGAGTCCTGGACGAAGAACCGGAGCGAGTGATCGTCCAGAAACGCGTCCACTTCGCGCAGCGGCATCCCCGTCACCTTCGGCACCGCGATGGTTTCGCCGTGGTGCGTGGTCCAGGGCAGGTAGCCGAAGAAGAAGAAGAGCAGCAGCGCGACGGCCGTCAGCCCGACCAGCAAGAGGTGCTTGACAACGTCAGCGGCGGAATGAGCTTTCACGAGGGGGACTGAGTGACTGAATGACTGAGTGACTGAGTGATTGGGCACGACCTCTGCGGCTCCTTCACTCAAGGCATCCCGGTGCGTAACGCACCACCACCGGCAAAGGTCGGGCGGCGGCGGCGGAGCGCGCGGCGGGTGCCCGCTCAAACGCCTACTGCCCGCCCGGAAGCAGCTTCCAGGCGGGCAGTAGGCGGATTTTGTCGCCGCGTCGGGCATCTCAGCGCACCACCACGCGCTGGCTGAAGGGCGTCCCCGCTCCCACCCCGCGCAGCACGTACAGCCCGGCGGGCAGGCCGCTGACATCGAGGGTGGTGGCGGTGGTGCGGGTGGTGGTGCGCACGGCCCGGCCCAGGGCATCGGTCAGCGTCAGGGTGAGCGGGCCGGTTTCGGCACCCGGCGCTTCCACGTGCAGCAGGCCGCTGGCGGGGTTCGGCCAGACGCGCACCGCGTCCGCCGCATCGTTTTCGCCGGGCAGGCCCAGCGTGGTTTGAATCGTGGTGAGCGCCGTATTGGTGGCCAGCGGGGCGTTGTAGTCGAAGAAGATGGCGGCGCGGTTCGGAATCCGGTCGCCGGGCACCAGCGTGCCCACGGGGCGCACCCGGAAGCGCACGAAACCATCGGAGGCAATCGGGTTCGTGGTCTGGCTTGGCAACTGAATGTCGTCGAAACGCACCAGCAGGCGCCCGGCGGGGCTGAGGCTCCAGTTGCAATTGTGCGACGCCGCCAGCAACTGCAACGTGCCCAGGCGAAGCAGGTGCGCGGGCAGCGAGTCGTGCAGCGCCACCACGAAGGCCGTGTCGGAGCCGTGGTTCTGGAACCGCACCGTGTATTCGAGCCACTCGCCAGCCACCACCTGCCCCGGCGAAAGCTGGGTATGGTTGACTTCGATGTCGTTGGGGTCGAACGAACCCGTCACGGTCCGGCTCGCCGTCGAGGTGTTGTCCAGCGGCAGCAGGTCGCCGATCAACGGCGCCACGGTGGCCGTGCTGGTCAGCAGCCCGCCCAGCGGCGTGGTGGGCGGCAACCGGAACGTGACCGTCAGGCGGCGCGTCTGGCCGGGCAGTAGGTTCGCGTAAGCCCACGTCAGCCCGGTCGCGCCGGTGGTGGTGGGCGCCTGGCTGCTGGTCTGGTACAGCAGCCGCGCATCGGGCGCCAGGGCCACGGTGCCGGTGGGCAGCGCTGCGGTGCCGGTGTTGCGGTACTGCACCTGGTACGTGACCAGCGCGCCCGGACGGGCCGGCGAAATCAGCGTCAGCAGCACCTGCACATCCTGCTGCCCGGCAATGGGTTGCAGCGCGAACGAGCGCCCCGCCGCCACCCCGCCGTAGGTGCTGAACGTGGCCGGGGCGCCCCCCTGCCCCACCACCGTGTAGTGCGGCGGCGGCGCGGGCAACGTGGCCGTGAAGTTCACGCCCAGGTCGAGGTACGCATCGTAGTGGCCGGTGCTTTCGGGCGCTGCGCACGGCACGGCGCCGGGGTTCACTTCCACCACCAGCCCGCCGGGGAAGCCGGTTTCAGTGGCGTTCTGCACGCCGTCGGCATTGGCGTCGAGGTAGGCCGCGCCGCTCAGGGTATTGTATTGCCGGCTGAGGGTGGTGAAGAACGCCTTGTTGTTCCGGTTCCCGGGGGTGCTGATGGTCAGGTTGCCCAGGCCGATGGAATCGCCGGCGGCGATGGCCAGCAAGCCCACTTTACCGTCCGGCAGGGCCTGAAGCTGCCGGGGGTAGCTGCCCGCCCGACTATCGACGGTGTGCCCCCACAACACTTTACCGGCGGCACTCAGCGCCGCCAGCCAGGCGTGTTGGGGGCCACCGCGCGTGGTCGCGGGGGTGCCCAACTGCAGGTTATCGTCGCGCAATACCCCGTGCAGCCTCCCGCCCACGAACACCTCCTGCCCGTCGCGGCTCAAGGCCAGCATCCGCTGACCGATCTGCACGTAGTCCGTAGAGTCGCGGCCGTCGAACTGGTGCAGCCATTGCAGCCGCCCGTCCGGGGCGTAGCGGGCTACGAGCGTGGCCTCGCTGCCCCGCACCCGCACCGGCTGGCCCGAAGCCAGTGCCCCGGAAAACGGAATCGAGTAGGCGAGGTAGCTGCTGCCGTCGGGCGCCACGGCGAAGCCGAAGCTCTCGGCGATCAACGGGTCGGCCTCGGCGTACACCACCTGCGCCGTGGGCGAAAGCTTGATGCGGAAAATGCCGTAGTGCGCGGGCAGCGCCACGCCATTGATGCCCGTGCGCGGTGTGGGCGAGGCGCCGGCGCCGTAAAAGCCCACGAAGTGGAGGTTGTCGGCGGCATCGAAGCCCAGCTCCGTGGCGAACGAAAAGGTGACCGAATCGGCGTCTTCCATCCGCAGCGCCCACTGCGGGGTACCGGTGACCGAAAGCCGCGCCACAAACGCGTTGGCATTGATGTACGGCCCAAGCGACCGCTCGATCTGGCGCAGCGTATCCGCGCCCACCACCATCGCCCCGATGTACATCCCCGTCACGGCCAGCGCGCCGGTGGTCGGGCTGACGGCCAGCCGCCAGGGGTTCAGGTCGGTGGCCAGGGGGTTGGATGGCGTGGTGGCAAACGCCGTGGCGTACTGAATCACGCCCCCCCCGGACCATTTCGCCACGTAAGCCGTGGTGCCCTCCTGGAGTCCGCTGACCACCAGCCCGTCCACGGTGTGCGGCGCCGGACCGCAACAGATGCGCCCCAGGGCATAGAGGTTGCCGGCCACATCGGTCTGCAACGACACGCAGTCCACGCCGCTGTCTTCGGTGTTGATGTCGCGCAGCCATTGCAGCACTCCCGCCGGGTTGAGCTTGGCCACGGCCTGCCGGTAAAGGGTATCGGCGGGCGCCGCCACCACCGTGCCACCCAAGCGAAGGGCGCCCCGGTAGCGCACCATCATAAAAGTATTGCCGGCCGCATCGGCCGTGCAGTGAAAGGTCGAACTGCCGTCCCGGACGCCCGGCGCGGGGTTGTAGAGCGGCGTCAGCCCCGTAAACTGCGCCGTCTGGGCGGCGGCGGGCGAGGTCAGGCAAAGCGTCAGCAGCAGCAGCGCCGCCGGCAGGCGCCAGGAGAAAGAAGCGTTCTTCATCACGGTAAGGAAAAGGTAAGGCCTGGGAAAAGGAAGCGCCACTCGGCCGGCCGGTTCGCGCGGGGCGCTTCTGCTTTCCCTGACGCTGAATCGGCCCCCGGTACGGCAACAGCAGCACATTTTCTTTCACAGAACTCACACAATAGACGCTCCCTGGAGTGGTTTCGCGCAGAGTTTCGCGGAGTTTTACGCGGAGTTGCGCAGTACCAAGCCCGTTTTTGAATCAAAAAGACCGGACCAGACGGCAGTTTGCGTAAGTCCTGATTCCCCACGAAAAAGCCCCTGGCCGGTGACCGGTCAGGGGCTTTTTCGTGGGGAATCAGTAGCGGCTCCGCCGCGCGCCTACCGCACCACCACGCGCCGGCTGAAGGGCGCCCCCGCGCCCGCCCCGTGCAGCACGTACAACCCGGCGGGCAGGCCGCTGAGATCGAGGGTGGTGGCGGTGGTGCGGGTGGTGGTGGTGGTGGTGGTGCGCACCGTCCGGCCCAGGGCATCGGTCAGCGTCAGGGTTAGCGGGCCGGTTTCGGTGCCGGGCGCTTCCACGTGCAGCAGGCCGCTAGCGGGGTTCGGCCAGACGCGCACTGCGTCCGCCGCGCGACCTTCACCCGCCAGGCCCAGCGTGGTTTGGATCGTGGTCAAGGCCGTGTTGGTCAGCATCGGCTCGTTGTAGTCGAAGTGGATTGCGGCGCGGTTCGGAATCTGGTCGCCGGGCACCAACGTGGCGCGGGGCTGCACCCGGAAGCGGATGAACCCGTCGGACTCCACCAGATTCGTGGCCTGCGAGGGGAGCCGGATGCCCGGAAACGTGACTACCAACTTCCCTGTAGCCGAAACGCCGTAGCCGCAGGTGTGCGACGCGGCCAGGACGCGCAGCGTCGTCAGGCGCAACCCGGCGGCGGGCAGCGAGTCGTGCAGCGCCACCGTGAAAGCCGTATCGGTGCCGTGGTTCTGAAAACGAATCGTGTATTCGAGCCACTCGCCGGCCGCCACTTGGTCGGGCGAAAGCAGGGTATGGTTGACCTCGATGTCGTTGGGGTCGAACGAGCCCGTCACGGTCCGGCTCGCGGTGGATATGTTGTCCAGCGGCAGCAGGTCGCCGGCCAGCGGCGTCACCGTGGCCCCAGACGTGACCAGCCCGCCGAGCGGCGTGGTCGGCGGCAGGCCGAAGATCACCCGCAGGCGGCGCGTCTCGCCGGGCCGCAGGTTGGCGTAGGTCCAGGTGCGGGTGGCGCCGCTGGTGGTGGCCGGCGCCGGCGCGGCACTGGTGAAGATCAGGCGGGCATCGGCCGTCAACGTCACGGTGCCGGTGGGCAGCGCCACGGTGCCGGTGTTGCGGTACGTCACATCATACACCACCGGGTAACCGGGCCGCGTGGCCGATACCTGGGTCAGGAAAACCTGCGCATCCTGCTGCCCGGCAATGGGTTGCAGCGCGAACGAGCGACCGGTGGCGCCGTTGCCGTAAGTACTGAAAGTGGCGGGCGTGGCTGCCCCCTGCGCCACCACCGTGTAATGGGGCGGCGGGTTCGGCAGCGAGGCCGAGTAGCTGGTATTCAGCAGGCTCAGGTAAGCATCGTAGCGGCCGGTGGCGGCGGGCGCGGCGCACGGAATCTCGCCGGGGTTCACTTCCACGATCAGCCCGGTGGGGAAGCCGGTTTCGGTGGCGCTCTGGATGCCATCGGCGTTGGCGTCGAGGTAGGCCGCGCCGCTCAGGGTGTTGCTGCTTTCGGTGATGCGGGCCAGTACGCTCTGGTTTCCTCCGGCCGTGGGCGGCGCCACTGATACCAGGGTGCCGAAGCGGGCGGTATCGCCCAAGGAATTCGCGGCCAGCACCACGCCGCCCGGCGCCACGCTGACCTGCCCGCCGTATCCGGAACCATTTACGCCCCAAAGCCCCTCGCCGGCCCGCTGGTCCAGGGCCAGCACGGTGGCCCCACCAGTGGGCAGCGTGATCCCGTTGTTGGTCAGGCGCCCGTTTAGCGTCCCGGAAACATACAGGCGGTCGGTGCCGCGCAGTTGCAGGTCGACGGGCTGAAAGGCGTGATTCGGGGCCGTACCGCCCATCAGCCGCGCCCACTGCACGGCGCCGTCGGGGTCGTAGGCGGTCACGAGTAGGTCCTGCGCGCTGGTGGGTTGCAAGGGCAAACCGGGCACCAGCGTAGCCGGACGCGTCAGCGAGGCGGACGAAAAGCTGAAACCGTCGGGCCGAACCCGGAAGCAGAGCCGGCCATTGCCGGCGGCGGCAACCGGGGTGTTGTTCAGGTACGTGTGTACCCGCACCACGCGGCCGGCGGGGTCGAGTTTCGCCCAAAGCTGTGTGTACCCAACGCCGGCGGGGGGAGCGGCGGGCAGCGGATGCCCACCGAACGCCGTGGCGCCTGAGTAGTAACCCAGCACGTAAGTGTTGCCGGCGGCATCCAGGCCCACGCCGCCATTGAAATTGGAATGGGACGTGGAATCAGCATCGTTGAGTTGATACGCCCAGACTGCCGAACCGTCGGGCCGTACCCGCGCCACGAAGCCCGTGCCGTTGGCCGCATAGTGCCGGGTGCCGTTCGTTTGAATCAGTAGAATGGTTCCGATGCGGGCCGTGCCGTAGAAAACGCCCGAAAGCAGCATATCGCCATTGGGGGCGGGGGTGCTGTTGAACGCAAACACGCCCCCGCCACTCAACGCCCCATCGATGGCCAGCGCCGCCTCCACGATCTGGCCGTCGGGGCGCCAGGTGGCCGTGTAGATGCCTAAAGCGCCGAAGTACGGTAACGGCGGCACAACCAGGCCGTCGAGCAGCGTACCGGGGCGGATGATGGTGTAGGTAGCCAGCGTCGCGTGGAGGTTGCCGGCGGCATCGAGGCTCAACGGCCCCAGATGCCACATCGTCGAGTCATCCGCGCTGCCCATCGGCTTGAACCACAGCACTTCGCCAGCAGGGCTGAGCTTGACGAGCGCGCAGTGTTCGCCGTCGTTGGAGGTGGAGAAGACCCAGTTACCGAGCCGAATCGTGCGCCGGTAAAGGACGTTGGCGTAAGTGTTGCCGGCCAGGTCGGTCACGTTGCGAACCATCGCAACGGTCCCGGTTTGCGAGGGGGCTGTATGGTAGGCGGCGCGCAGCCACTCGAAACGCGGGGGCACTTGCTGGGCCGAAGCGGCGAACCCGCTCAGCAATAAAGTCAGCAGCCAAAAAAGGCGAAGGGATTTCATCAGCGGAGGAGAAAAAGTAACAGGCAACAGGTGACGAAAATGCCCGGCGAACGGCGGCTGGCCAGGCCGAACGGTGCAGAGTCAGTAAGAATGACGACGGTTCGGCGCGCAGTACGGCAGCGGCAGGAAGAAAAGCTTCAAGCGCTCAACTCCCCCGTCAGAACCCATAACTCAGCCCCACCTGCGCGGCGGGCAGCCAGGCGCGGGTGGCGTTCTGGCCGCCTTTACCCGGCTGCACGGCCCACCAGCGCACGGTGGGCGCCAGCACGGCGCTCAGGCGCGGCGAGACGCGGTAAGTGGCCTCCAGCCCGCCGCTGACCGAGAAGCTGACCGGCTTATAAGGCCCCTGCCGCGCGCCGATGCGTTGCAGCTCGTAGGTTTCGCCGGTCCAGACCGGGCGGTGCCCTCCCCGGAAGACCGTCAGTTGGCCGCCCAGGCTCAGGCCCAGGCTCCAGCGGGAGCGGTTCAGGAGTAGGTATTGGAGGTTCACGGGCACGGTCCAGAACTGGTAGTCGGGCCGGAAAAGCTGCTGCCGGACGTCGCGCAGGGTTTCGGTGCGGCTGGTCACCACTTTGGTGCGGGTCGTGATGGTGTCGAACGCTGCCACCTGCACGTAGCTCGTGTCGTCGGTGTCTTCATTGACGATGCGCACGATGCGCGTCCCCTGATGCAGCAGGTAGTTAATGGTCAGGGTAGAATCGCGGTGGTTCGTGGTCACAGTGCGCGTCGAGGTATAGCGCGCCTGGGTGCGCACCGTGGCTTGCCCAAAGCCCGCCCGCAGGCGCCAGCGGTCACCGATAGCCCCTTGCAGCTGAATACTTTGCGCCAGACTGGCCTGGGCGCGCTCTTCGTCGGCGCCAGGCGTCAGGCCGGGCGTGGCCACCGGCAGCACGGCCCACGAGGGC
>JANPLI010000103.1:0-9767 GCA_031426455.1 Hymenobacteraceae bacterium
AACCCGCCGAACGTAAGCGCAAAATGGCTGAACTGCGCACCAAAGCCGTCCGGATGTGGCTCACCGATCTATTGGACAAGTACGGTTACATCAATTCCACGACCTCCATTCGTTTCCGCTACGAGGCCCGCCCGCACGACTGGACCACCTTTCTCGACCGAGTGGAAGATTCGGCCCTGCCCGACGATCAGGTGCAGCGTATCTACCGCATCGTACAAGCTCGCTGGCCTTATGAACGTAAGGCCGACTCGCTCGCTGCCCTGCCCTGCGCCGACTATCTGCACGACTACATCTACCCGATGATGCGCCAGGCCGTGGTAAGCCTCCGCTACACGCCGCGCCCGCAGCGCCCCAACTATGAACTCTATCTGCTGGCCCAAAAGGTAGGTAACGGCCAGGAGCCAGCTGATGCCCTGACCGAAGACGAGCTACGCTACGCTGCCTCGCTCACGCCATTGCTCGAAGACAAACGCCGGATCTACGAAGGCGCGCTCAAAACGGGCCTGTCCTGGCCTGCCTGTCATAATCTGGGGCTGATTTACCTGCTGATGGCCGAAAAGGAACAGGCCGCGCGGGTCCGTACGGTGCTGCTGAAGAAAGCGGTCAAAAATCTGACGTACGCCGCCCACCGTAACCCCACTGTAGCCGAAGGCTGGTATCACCTGGCCACCGCCCAACAACGGTTGGGTAACGTGCTGGAAGGCCTCCACGCCTACGAATACGCCGCCAAAGGCACGGGTAACGCCAACCTGATGCGTCAGATTCTGGCTGATAAGGCGGCGCTTGAACTCACGGCCGGGCAACCCGAAGCAGCCCTGGCGACGATGAAATACGCGGAAATCACGTATCAGACGGTGATGAATACCGGACTGGCGGCACTCCTCAGCGCCGATTTCGCAACGGCCGCCCACCAGTATGAACTGGCCCTGACCCAATCCGACCAGCCCGACAATGGCTTTCTGGCTACCTATTGCCGTGCCGTGACCGCCGCCCGCGCGCACGACGAGCCCGCTCTCGGGCAGTGGCTGTCCCGCGCCGTGACCCTCGAACCTGCAGCTTCTGACCGCGCAGCCCGCGATCTGGAGTTCCGTGCCTACCAAAAATCATCGTTGTTTCTGCAAGCTTTAAAACATTAGCTCGCCCTAAACCTATCTGCTACGGCCCAACGCACCCGCCCCAAATAGGCCGTTGAAGGTGGTATATCATCCGCCCATCTACGGCCCCGCTACTTCACTACCCTTGTCTGGGATGGGGTGAGTAGATTTGTAGCCGGGAAGCCGGCTAACCGGCACTCCCTTCTTTGCCGATTACCTCCCGGCCCTGCCTTCGTTCCTTACCTTACGGTATGCGCTGCTGCTTTCATTTCGCTCTTCTTCCGCTCCTGCTATTCAGCGTTCTGACTCCGGTCTGCGCCCAGAATGATAAAGCCCCTCTACCGACCAGCACCCCACCGCCACCAGTGGATTCGCTGAAGGTGGGCTTGTCAAACGTGGACGTATTACCGGGTTCTATTGACACCCGCAACTGGCTGCTGCTGGACAAAGACATCCAATTGGAGCTGGGCGGTGCTGTTGATAATGTTTACAACTTCAAATACGACAAAGCGGCTAAGCAGTTTCGCTCGTTGCGCCGGCGCTACCCGGAGCATCCGATGCCGTATTTTCTACTGGCACTCAATGAGTGGTGGAAAATCCTTCCTACGAACGTCCAAACCAAAGAGTACGACAAGTCTTTCTTTGCTTATCTCGACACAGCCGTTTATGTCGGGGAGCGGATGTGGAAAAAAGACAAAAAAAACTACGAAATTGCATTCTTCCTGAGCGCAGCTTACGGCTTTGATGCCCGTCTGAACTCGGAGCGCGCCAATTGGCGCAAAGCCACGGTCAGTAGCCGCCGGTCGCTGGAGTATATGCAAAAAGCATCTGAGGCTAATGGCTTGAGCGCCGAATTCCTTTTCGGTTCGGGACTATTCAACTACTACGCCGTTTGGATTTCGGAAAACTACCCTCTGCTACGCCCAGTACTCATTTTCTTTCCAAAAGGGAACAAACGCCTGGGGCTGCAACAGCTTAAAAACGTGGCAGAAAACGGGTTTTATACGGGCACTGAAAGCAAATTCTTTCTAATGAAAATTTATCAGACGGAAGAAAAGAAGCCCGAAGAAGCTAAGCCAATAGCCAAGTATCTAGCAACCAACTATCCTGACAATGCCTACTTTGAACGTTTTTACGCACAATTGGCTTTCGTAGAAGCCGACTACAAAACCTCTGAACGGCTATCGAACGACATCCTCGACAAAATCAAGCGCCATATGCCCGGCTACGAAGCCATTTCTGGCCGCTATGCCTCTTTCTTCCTTGCTGTTATCCAGCAGTTTAAATACAAAAAAATAGACAAAGCAAAGGATCTTTACAAGCAGTGCATTCAGTATGCCAAAGAAACTGGCGACGAGGACTCCTACTATTACACTTACTCAAACGTTTATTTAGCCCACATTGCTGATCAGCAAGGTGATATCGAGGGCGCTGTCGAATACTACAAAGAAATCCTCGAAACCGCTGATAAAAAACTGGATTCTTATCGCGAAGCCAAAGACTACGTGAAAAATGCCAAAAAGCTCCTCAAAAACAGGAATTAGTTTGACCTAAAAATGGAAGTTAAAGATATATTTTTAGGGCCACTTTTTCTGATGGTCGTATACATTATAGCAATTTTTTATAAAAGGTCTCATACCGACTACACTAATAGCAAGTACTATTTCAAGGCACTCAACATCAAGCTTTTCTCGGCGTTATGTTTCGCACTCATTTTTAATTTTTACTACGGTGGTGGAGACACCTTTGCCTATTACTACCAATCTAGCATCATTGTGAATGCCTTTTGGGCATCACCAGTTATTGGACTCAAGCTACTAGCTACTGACTACTGGAATGACCCTGCCTTACGGCGAATGGCTTTTGACATCTGGTGGGCCCAGTCACTATCTGAATTTTTTGTTATCCGGGTAGCCGTCATTATCGGGTTACTGTCATTTAACTCCTTCCTGGCCACAACATTTTTTTTCTCTTTTATCTCATTTACTGGCATTTGGAAGCTCTTCGTTACCTTTAGCGAACAGTATCCTGACTTAAGGCCCCAGTTTGCGTTTGCCTGCTTTTACATGCCCTCGGTCTTCTTCTGGGGATCGGCCTTGATGAAAGACTCTCTCTGTCTGGGAGCACTGGGATGGCTCTTCGGCGCTTTTTATCAAGGAATTATTAAGCAAAAATCGATCCCGAAAAACGTAATAATAGTTTTAATTTGCTCTTATTGCATACTATGCATGAAGCCGTACATACTGATGACCTTCATCCCGCCAGCATTGCTCTGGGTCTTTCGAGAATTCGGTTCCCGCATACGCAGTAGGGTCGTGCGTAAACTTGCCACTCCCGTTATGGTGATAATGGCGCTGGTTGCGGCCTATTTCGGCGTCAGTAAACTAACAGAAAGCAATGAAAAATATGCGCTTGACAAAATAGGAGAGCGAACAAAAGTAACATCGGATTATTTGTACCGAATCTCTCAACAGGAAAATGGTTCTGGTTACCGCTTAGGCGAATTAGACGGCTCGATTGGTTCTATGCTCCGTTTGGCGCCACAAGCAATCAACGTAACTCTGTTTCGACCTTATATCTGGGAAGTGCGTTCACCATTTGTACTGCTTTCATCACTTGAGTCAATGTACTTTATGTACATAACATTGTCTCTAGTTTTGAAAACGGGACTAAAAAAGACCATAGAAATGGTGTCAAAAATACCGGTAGCATCTTTTTGTTTGGTATTTACCCTGATTTTCGCTTTCGCAGTAGGCATTAATTCCAACAACTTTGGAAGCCTCGTAAGATACAAAATACAAATGGTACCTTTTTACATATCAGGACTAACAATAGCAAATTACCACTCGAAGCGATATCGCACGGCCCGAATGCGAGAATTTGCTGAAGCCTAAAAATATTAAAAAAAATTATATTTTTTTATTTATATTATCTTATAAATCAAGCATTTTTTACTTAAAAAAACACTCCGGCTTTTCAAGTCATTCGTATGTCCATTCCTTCCGTTACGCTGCCGATGATGTGGCCTTTGCAGCGACAATTCCAACGGGCGGCACAACAAGCTGCGCAGGATGTATTTGAGTGCTTGGACGAAACCCTTGACCCAACCGTCTATCTGCTGGGCGTACTGATGGACGAGGCGGCGGCGCCCGGAAGGCCATTGGTACTGATCGAGCCCGCTGAACTGATTCTGACGCCAGAACTGGTCGTCGCGATTGGCCAGCGCGATGCGTATCTTCAGCGACTGCGGGAGGCTGACAGCCTGCTTCAGGTCGTGCCACCCGCGCCAGCGGAAGGCGGGCCAGCAGAAGGTACCGCCGGTAACGCAGAGCAGGAAGCCGATGTAGATCGGGAGCGTCGCTTCTCGACGGGACTACGACTGGCGCTTCAGGAATTGCTCGGCATTCACCACGACCAACGCGAGGACGTGATTTCGTTCTGCTCGCGTCCCGTACCCGTGACTGGCGGTTATCGGGTGGCGGTCGTATTGCAATTACAGGGGCGGGCCTATCGGTCCCACCCAACCGTCATTGCCCCTGAAGAACCGGATACGGCCGAACGACTCGCCACATCGCTGCTGGATGCCGCGATTTATCGGTTTCTGGTCGAGCAACGCAAACGGATTCTGGCCCCCGATGCGGGGCTGGGGCTGGCGCGACTGCACGACGCCGACGAATTACTGCGCGCGGCTGGCCGCTATTTTATGGATACCCCGGCGCGTCTCGTACACCCGGAAAAGGCGCTGCTACGCCTCTTCAGTATCTGCAACACCTTGTCGTCGCTGCGTTATGAGGGCGAAGAAAGTCGGGGTGGAATGCTGCTCTCTCAGCGGTTTCACCCCAATGCCGAAATGATTCTGGCCCTAACGCGCCCGGTCAGCTTGAGCGACTTCCCGGCCGTGCGCAAGCTGCTGGAAATGTCGAACGAGGATACAAGCCTGTTATGCGACACGGATGTCATCTACGGATTGGGGCGCCCGACGGGCGTGTACGATCCGGCACGGCACGACCTGTTTTTCGTGGCCTTCACGCAGCACTACCACTGGGATCTGCTGCACGGAGGGCGGGTGCTGATGCACGTAGAATACGGTCAGCCGACACTGCCCAAACAACGGGTGAACCGACTGAACTTCCGCCGGGCCCTGGATAAGGTATTCGAAATGCGCGATGGTGCCCAGGCCGAACGGCTCTGGGAAGTTGTGCAGGAAGCCGCGCGGCAAAAGCGCGGCACAATGGTGGTAATCAACACGGAAGCGCGGGCCGAAGCCGAACGGTTGCGCACCCAAAGTACGCTGTTGGAGCCGGTGCTGCCCACACCGCTGATTACGCGGCTAGTGACGAGCATCGATGGAGCGGTGCTGCTCGACCCGGAAGGCTTTTGCCACGCAGTAGGCGTTATTCTGGATGGTACGGCGCACCCGAAGCGCGGTAATCCGGCGCGCGGCTCGCGTTACAATTCGGCGATCCGGTACGTCGAGTCGTGCGGGGCGCCCTGCCTCGCCGTCGTCGTTTCGGAAGACGGAATGGTCGATATCATTACCCGGAAGCGAGCAGACTGATGCGCTGACGTGCCTATCGGCTTTCTTGCCCCGTCAATGGGGCACGAGGTCAGCAGCTCCCTACTGTAATGACAAACGGCCCGCTTCGGAGAACCGAAACGGACCGTTGTAGTGGTGCGGTTGAAAAGATTCGAACTTTCACGCCTTGCGGCACTGCCGCCTGAAGACAGCGCGTCTACCAATTTCGCCACAACCGCAGCCTTTGCGAACGCAGCCGGAACCGCGTTTTGGTGCCGCAAAGGTAAGCCCGACCACCGGAATGCGCCAAGCTTTCGGTGGCTATTTTTTTTCTGTCGGGAAACCCGACGGCTGCTTGGGCCCTTCCCCTGTTTCAGCAGCGGCTTCAGTAGCTGCTTCCTGACGGGCCGCGCGGCGCTCCAAAATTCGCAAAAAAGCCAGCGACGCCAATAGCCACGCCAAGCCAGCCGCGAAACCGGCAAATACATCGGAAGCATAATGAACGTGCAGATACACCCGGCTAAGGCCTACGAGCAATGCAATCAACGGGAATGCTGCCAACGCCAACGTTCGAACAGCCCCCGCCGAAGCGTGGCGACGGACCAGCCACCACAGTAACCCCCAGAACGACGCCGCTACCATTGCGTGGCCACTGGGGTAACTCAGGCCGTGGGCCGGCACCAGATGCGGAATCAGCGGGCGGGGACGATGATAGGTAACTTTCAACAATCCGTCAAGTAACAAGGAACCCAGCGTAACCAACGGCACGCGCCACGAATGCCAACGGTGGCGTTTGTAGAAGGCAAACCATCCCAGCAAACCCAACCCCGCAGGCACCAGCGCATACTGGGTACCGAGCCAGGTAAAGGCAACCATCACGTGGGTCAGGCCCGGCACCCGGGCGCGCAGGGCATCGGCGAAAGTGAAAGCATCCGCATCAAAAGCAAATGCGCCCGTGCGCAGCCACCACGCCCCCAACCCTAACACTACGCTTACGCAGAGCAGCCAGACTGCCAGCAGCGCCAACGCTTCGAGGCCTACTAAGGTCAGAGCAGCCGCGACACGGCGGGAAGTACGGCGAATCATCGAGCGTAATAATGAGGAGGAAACCCAAAAATGCCTGATACGGGCCTGCCACCCGACCGGATGAAGCCCACACGCCGACCTTTGAGCCTTATCCCGATCCCGGTTCCGACTTCCTGAATGACGGTGCGTTTTCTGTTCGCCCTATTACCGGCCCTGGTCGGCCTGCTTTCTTCTCCCGCGTTGGCCCAGCGTGCCGTCGTGATGGGCACGCTGCGCGATGCGACCACCGGCGAAGCCCTACCTTTTGTCACGGTGCTGCTACGCCGCGCGGGCGGAGCTGACTCGACCCTGGTGAAAGGCGCACCCACGACAGCAGAAGGGCGCTTTCGGCTGGAGGGCATTGGCCCGGGTGCTTACACTTTGCGGGCTTCGGTGGTCGGCTACCGGCCCCTGCGCCGCGCCCTGACCGTAGCCGATACCGACCTGGACCTGGGAGCGCTGCGCCTGACCTCCGTGGCGCGGCAGCTTGGCGCGGTGACCGTAACGGGCGAAAAAGCGGTGGTGCAGGACGATTTGAACAAGCGCGTCATCAACGTCAGTAAGGATCTGACGGCCGTGGCGGGATCGGCAGTAGATGTCCTGCAAAATGTGCCGTCGGTAGTTGTGGACCAGAATGGCCAGCTTTCGCTGCGCGGCGCTGAAAACGTGACGGTACTGGTGGATGGCAAGCCCAGTGGCCTGGCAGGCACCACGGGGGCACTGGCGCAGATTCCGGCGTCGCGCATCGACCGAATTGAAATAGTGACCAACCCCTCGGCCCGCTACGACGCCGACGGCGCGGGCGGTATCATCAATATCATCCTCAAAAAAGAGACAACCGGCGGCCTGAACGGCTTGGCGGCCGGCAACGTGGGTACCCGCGAAAAATACAACGGTACGCTAAGCGGTAACTATCGCCAGGGCGCCTGGAACACGTTTGCTTCCTACGACTACCGCCGCGAGCGCCGATGGGGCGAACGCGATTTTCAGCAACGCACCCGATTCGGGGAAAGCGGTACGCAGGGGTTGCTGATCGATCAGCACACCGACGAAGTCAGCCGGCAGGCCTTTCATACGATGCGCGCGGGTCTGGACTATGCACCTTCGGAACGCTTCACGCTGACGCTGACCGTGGCCCCGCGTTTTGGCCGCACCCCGGAAGCCCAACAGGTGCGCTCCACCCGCGACTCCGTGCGCACCGGTGCCGACGCTGGCGCCTTCACCCGCACCAACGACACGGAAAGCACCAGCCGGGCAGCCGATTTCAGTCTGGATTTCCGCCGAAGCTTCGCCCCTACTCCCCGCCCGGCCCCGCCGCCAACGGATTCGAGCGCCCGCCGAAGCAGAAGCCAACCCGACCCCGCCACGGCGGAAACCAAAAGTGCCGGACGAACTGACCGCGGTACGCCCGAAGCGCTGAACCGGGCTAAACCGCGCAGCGGAAGCAACGACCGCGAATTGTCCGGATCGGTGATCTTCACGCCGTCGCGGGCAGCATCGACGCTCACCGCCCGCACCGATTCAGCCACCTATAGGGCAGCGGTAGCCCCTGGACTACTTCAGCAGCAACAGGTTACCAAGCTTCAGCAAGCTTCGGCCCGCCTCGATTATCTGGTACCCACCGGTAAACTGGGACGAATCGAAGCGGGCCTCAAAAGCACGCTTCGGGCATTCGACCTTAATAATCAGACGGCCTCGACCGACCCCGCAACCCGGGAGCTAACGCCTAATCCACTGTTCTCGAACCGCTTTCAGTACACGGAACGCATTCAGGCAGGCTATGCGACCGTTCAACGAACGTTGGGCACGACCGGCTGGAACGCTCAGGCAGGCCTACGAAGTGAGTACACCGCCATTGAAGGGCGCCAACTGAACACCGGCCAGACTTTCCGCCGGGGCTACCTCAACTTTTTTCCTTCGGCCACGCTGGCGCGCGAACTGACCGCCGCGCACCGGGTGCAGGTGTCTTATTCACGACGAATCAACCGGCCGGACGTACAGTCGCTCAACCCGTTTACGGACCTGACTGATCCGATCAATATCCGCACCGGCAATCCCGGACTGCGGCCGGAATACCTGACCGCCCTGGAAGCTGGCCACCAGTGGTTCAGGGGGCGCGCCACCATCAGCACCACCCTCTTTTACCGGCGGGCCGTCAATCAGGTGCAACGCTTTCGGCGGGTCGATTCCCTGAGCATTTCCACCAACAGCTTCACCAATCTGGGCAACGGCACCACGGCAGGCGCCGAACTGACGCTGAATACCCCCCTAACGGCCTGGGCGCGCGTCAGCGCCAACGGATCGGCGTTCCGGCAGACCCTGAGCGGTAATGTGCCCAGCGCCCTGAGCAATACGCGCAGCGGCTGGGTGACGACTGGCCGGGTAAACCTCACGCTCGCCCCGACCACCAAGACCGACGTCCAGGTGAGTTTCACTTACCGGGGGCCTGCCGTTTGGGCACAGGGCACCCGGCAACAGATTGTGTTTCTGGAAGCCGCCCTCAGCCAGAAAGTGCTGCCCAACGACCGGGGCACGATCACGGCACGGGTGTCGGATATCTTTGACACGCAGCAGTTTCGCATTGCGGCTCAAGGCCAGAACTTCGAATCCAGCTTCCGCTTCAAGCGCGAGACGCGCATTGCGTGGCTCGGCTTCACGTACCGTTTCGGTCGGGAGGAGCAGCGCGCTGGCCGGCAGCGGAAAAATAAATTAAACGATAACGAAGGCGGACAGACTGGCGGCGGTGAGGGCTGAAGCCGACCCACATAACAGATTTTCTGTCAGCCAGTTAAGCCAAAGCCCGCCGACGCGGCTTTTCCCGTTCTCATGGCAATTCGGCAGGGGCGCCTGCCGAAGAAAGCCGCAATCACGGTGTTGCACGCTTTCCTTAAAAACAGCACCCATTCTTTACCGGCGAAAATCATGGCTGTCGAAACCCTCGGTCTAGCCGCACCCAGTGACCCGGAAAGCCTCTCCCACCTACTTCAGTTTGTCGGGTCGGAAGATCAGACAACGGCTCAAGCGGCAGCCTCCGCCGCCAAAGGGTTCGGTGCCTCCGACACATCGAGCGTCGGCATCGCCGCTGCGGCATT
>JANPLI010000104.1:0-8959 GCA_031426455.1 Hymenobacteraceae bacterium
GCCTTCTTTTTGCTAATTGGCTCAACTACCGAATGGTAGTCCCTTCGGGACCATCGGCTCTCCACGCGCGCTAGCTCAGCCCCATCTCCGAACCTACCCGCAGTGCGGGTGCCATCCGTCTGATTCCCGGTAAGAGCGAACAGGAAAGACGGCCGCGTATCTTGTCCTGTTTTTCGGCTTTCCTGAAACCGGAAAGAACCCCGTTATTACCCCCCGCCGCCCGTGAGCTACGCCCCCCATCTGCGCGCCGTGCCCGCTGCCCCGCCCGCCGCCCCGCCCGCCGCCTCGCCGCCCGTCGACCCCGGCCTCACCAGCCCCGATCTGGCCCCCGTGCCGCCCGAAGCCCGCACCTGGACCACCTGGAACTACGCCGCGCTCTGGATCAGTATGAGCCTGTGCATCCCGACGTATATGCTGGCCAGCTCGCTCATCGAGGGCGGGATGAGCTGGTGGCAGGCCCTGGCCACCATCTTCCTGGGCAACGTGGTGGTGCTGGCCCCGATGCTGCTCAACGGCCGGGCCGGGGCCAAGTACGGCATTCCGTTTCCGGTGCTGGCCCGCGCCAGCTTCGGCGTGCGCGGGGCCAACGTGCCGGCCCTGCTGCGGGCCGTCATCGCCTGCGGCTGGTTCGGCATCCAGACCTGGATTGGCGGCTTCGCGCTGTACCAGATGGCCGTGCTGTGGCTGCCGGGGCTGGCCACGCTGCCCGCTGTTTTTCCGGCCAGCTGGGGGCTGGCCACGGGGCCAGCCCTGCTCTTTGGGCTTTTCTGGGGGTTGAATATGCTCGTCGTTTGGCTGGGCGTGGACAGCATCCGCAAGCTGCTCGTCTTCAAGGCCTTTTTCCTACCTGCTGCCGCGCTGGCGCTGCTCGTTTGGGCCATCCGGGCCGGGCACGGGCTGGGGCCGATCCTGGCGCAGCCGGCTAAATTCACGAGCAGCGCGGCGTTTTGGGCGTTTTTCTTCCCGGCCCTCACCGGAATGGTGGGGTTCTGGGCCACGCTCTCGCTCAACATCCCGGACTTCACCCGCTACGCCGTCAGCCAGCGGGCGCAGCAGCTGGGGCAGGCCCTGGGGCTGCCTGCCAGTATGACGCTCTTCTCGTTCGTGGGGGTGGTCGTGACTTCGGCCACCTTCCTCATCTACGGCCACACCATCTGGGACCCCGTGGTGCTGGCCGGGCGCTTCGACAGCAAGCTGCTCGTCAGCTTCGCGATGCTGGCCGTGGCCCTGAGCACCCTGGCCACCAATATCGCGGCCAATATCGTCAGCCCCGCCAACGACTTCGCCAACCTCGCCCCGCAGCGCATCAGCTTCCGCACGGGCGGCTACCTGACGGGGGTGTTCGGGGTGCTGATCTTTCCCTGGAAGCTCATCGCCGACCCCAGCGGCTACATTTTCACCTGGCTGGTGGGCTACTCGGCTTTGCTGGGGCCGATTGGGGGGATTATGATCGTGGACTACTACCTGGTGCGCGGCCAGCACCTGGCCGTGGCCGAGCTGTACCAGTACACCGGGCGCTACCGTTACCGCGCCGGCTGGAACCCGGCGGCGCTACTGGCGCTGGTGGTGGGCATCGCGCCCAACGTGCCGGGCTTCCTGGAGGCCATCGGGGTACTGGCGGCCGGGACCACGTGGCCCTGGCTGGCGGCCGTGTACCACTACGCCTGGTTTGTGGGCTTTCTGGTGGCCGGCGCGGTGTACGGGGGGCTGATGCGGGGGTGGGGCCAAGGCAGCCCAAAGCAACGCTGACGCAAGCCAGTCACTGCTGAGCCGGCGGGTGGAGTAGTCCCCGCCGCTGGTTTCGGCGAAATAGAGGTAAGGGTGCTACCGCGCAGCTCCAGGTCGGCGATGATGACGCACGCAAATTCCGGTTGCCGGCCGAAGTACGGGTGCAGCAGCTGCCGCACTTCGGGGTCGTCTTCGATGATGGCGAGGCGGATTGGGGTCATCGCCACGAAGGAACGATCAGCGGCGAGGCCCCGGCTAACCGTGCCCCTACTGCGTTTGCCGTACGGGCGGCGGATACCAAAAAAAGGCCCGCCCGAAACATCGGGCGGGCCTTTGCCTGCGGCGCCGGGGCGGGCTAGGCGGGCAGCGCGTCGTGGCGGGCCTGCACCCGCACGATGGCCGCGCGCAGCACCGGCACCTGCACGTCGACCAGCTCAGCCACCACGTCGGCCTCGAAGGCGTCGGCGGCGTCCTCGTCCGCTTCGTTGCCTTGCAGCTCGTCGCGGGTGTGGCGAGCGGCGAGCTGGAGGGTTTCGAGGCGGCGACGCTCGGCGGGCGCCAGATCGGTGCGGGCCAGTTGGGTGGTGGCAGCGGCCAGGTCGTTGATGGCCTTCACCAGACGTTCGGCGGCGGTCGCTTCCCGGCGGGTGGTCTGGCGATCGGCGAAGTCGTTGCTGCGGTCGCGGTTTTCGAGGATATCGAGCCGCACTTCCAGCTTGCCTTTGACGAGCACGCACTGGGGGCGGTTTTTCAAACGGGTTTCATCAAGCATCCATAGAACGCGAGCAGGAAAGTGAAATACTCGCGCCTCAAATGTAGAAACGTTTTGCCAAAACGAAGTTTTTTAGGTGCCAAGTGCGAGGTGCCAGGTGCCAGGTGGAATACGTCGCACTTCGCACCTCGCACTTCGCACCTCGCACTTCGCACCTAAAACGCACCTCGCACCTAGAGCAGCAGCGCGGCGAGCGCGGCGGCTTCGGTTTCGAGGGCTTCGGCTTGCAGGCGCCGCAGGTGGTAGCGGGTGCTCAGGTCGGGGGGCAGGGTGGTAGGGCGCAGGGCCAGCCAGCGCCACCGAAACCAGGTACGGAACGCCACCCGGCGGGCCGGGCCAGGAGGCAGGGCGGGCGGCTCGGAGCCGCCGGGGTCGGGCGGGAGGGTGGCTTGGATGGCGGGCACCGCCGCCCGCCAGTGGCGGGCGGCGGTGGCCTGGGCTTCCAGCGGGCGCAGCTCGCGGCGCAGGCGGGCGGCGTGGTGCTGGCAATAATCCAGGCGGGCTTCCAGCGGGGCGCGGTCGGGGGTGCCGAAATCGGCGGCGGTGAGGGCGGGGCGCGGGGTGCCGGCGGGCGGCACGTGGTCGGCCAGCGGGCCCAGGACGGCCAGCACGGCCAGACTCAGGCCCCGGCGGCCGGCCTCCAGGTAGTTCACCTGCATCGGCGAGATGCCCAGGTACCGGGCCAGGTCCGGCTGGTTCAACCCAAAATGCGCGCGCACGGCCGCAACCAGCGAGCGCTGGACCGCCGAAGGGGAAGGCATCATCTGTTTAGTTTTGACAACGGGGAGGCGCAAAAATAAACACGCTTGTTTAGTTTTCGCAACGGGGAGCCGCAAAACTAAACAACGGCCCCGCCGGAATGAGTGGGCGGGCGCCGGCCAGCGGTTCACCGGCGCTTGGGGCGCTTGGGGCGCTTGGGATAGAGCGGTTTGCGGGCGGGCGGTTTCTTTTCTTGCTGAAGCGCCGCCAGCGTTCGGGCTAACCCCACTTCAGCTTGGGGCAGAAAGGGGTGGCCGTATTTGGTGAAGTTTTCTATTGCTTTTTCAAACCACCGGCGGGCCTCCGCATATCGTTGTTGCTCTTCGTAGAGTCGCCCGATCTGGTAATACTCGGCCCCCAGCCCAGAGTTGTTGCCCGTGCTTTGATCTTGGTTGATGGCTTGTTGATAGTTTTCTAACGCCAGCGCCCAGCGGCCCTGAGCTTGGTAGGCTCTTCCTAGTTGGTGATGAGTGGCTCCCATTGCAAGGGCATTGCCGATGCGCTGTTCCCACTCCAGCGCCTGGCGGTAGTTTTCCAGTGCCAAGGGCCACTGCTGCTGATCGGCGTACAGGATTCCCAGGCCGTGATAAGTACTGCCCATTAAGCGTGCATTAGCCGTCTTTTTTGCCCACTTTAGTGCTTGCTGATAATGCGTCAACGCGGCCTCCCATTGCTGCTGTTCGCGGTACACCTCTCCAAACTGGTAGAGGATCGCCCCAGTGTTTATCGCAGAACCCAACGTTTTACACCGCTCGTAAGCCGCTTGGGCTTCCGGGAAGCGCTTTTGATCAAGGTACATGTTACCCAGCTCAAACCATACTCCTCCCCGATCATTATCTTCCTCCCGCATTCGCTCCTGTAAGGCAATCGCCTTTAGATAGACTTCTTCGGCTTGCGGGTACAGAAAAGCCGCATCGTACTCCTGCCCCAGCAAGCTCAGAATGTTGATCTTGTCCTTGAGTAGGCGTTGCTTGTTGCTATCGTCGAGGGCCAGGTGGTCGTAGCGGTCCCGTAGCTCCGCGATGCGGGCCTGGCGTTCGGCCACATTGCCGTCGCCGGGCAGACGCTTGGCGGGCAGGGGCGGCAGGTCGGCCACGGGGCGGGCGGTGTGGTCCTCGAACCGAAACCGGTACGTGACCCAATGCCAGAAATCGGGGGCCTCGCGCTGGAGGGTGCGGAAGAAATCGGCGTCGCCCCAGAGCACGATCAGGTAGGGTACTTGCCGAAAAAGCAGCTCGCGCTCCAGGTTGAGCTGCGCCGTCAGGGGCGCGGGGGCCAGGTGCCCGTCGGGGTTCAGGAGGTGGCTGTTTTCGAGGCCGTGGACGTGGACCACCCACGTCACGGGCCGCGACGTGCGGATGGCCAGCGGCAGGTGCTCATTCAGCGTGTGCAGCAGCGACGTCACGGCGTAGGGCGTCACGTCGAGCGTGCGGTACTGATACTCCGGCATCCGCGCGGCCAGCGCGGCTTCCAGCTCGCGGCGCTTGGCCAGGCTGTCACACTCCACCAGGGCCACGGTGGGTTCGTCGCGTTGGCCCAGCGCGAACACCAGTTGGTCGAGGGTGGCCGGCTCGTCGTAGGGAGGCAGGTCGGCGGCGCTCATCCGGCGGGCGGCAGTTGCAGAATAGGGCGCAGCAGTGGGTTCAGCTCGAAGTGGCCGTTGTACTTGAGCAGCACCAGTTGCAGAAGCATTTCGCGCACTTCGGGGTCGCTGGCGCGCAGGGTGGCTACGCCCTTCTGCAATATTTCCAGGTGTTTGCTGGTGATTAATTGGTTGAGCGCGTTGCCCTCGGCCCGAATGGCGGCCTGCGCCACTTCCAGCGACGCCCGTTTGCCCAGCGCCTTCGCCATCATGGCGTTCACGATGCGCAGCAACTGCCGGATGCAGCCGCCCGAATAGCGCACGCACTCGTCCAACACCCCCGGCTCGAAGAACAGGTCGGTTTGGATGCGGCGCTCGATTACTTCTTTGAAGCGGCGGTTGGCGAGGCTGTCGGGGCCGGCCAACTTGATCATCGGGATGATGAGGTTGTGCGAAAACTGCTGACTCGGCACCGCTTCGATCTTGTAGTAGGCATCGATGCGCACCGCGATGAGCATATTCAGGTTCAGGCTCTGGAGCAGGTTGGCGCTCTTGATGAACAGGTGCTCATAGACCTCGAAACGCAGCTTTTCGGAGCCATCGATGATGAAGAGAATGTCGTTGCCCTGCCCTGCATCGCGTACGGCCTCGCGCAGGGCGATCAGCGCCGCGTTGATTTTGTGAATGATGTCGAGGGTGTTTCGGCGCACTTCCTCCCGGATTTTGCGCGCCGTCGTGCTGTCGCTCGCCAGCACGGCTTTGGCCGTGCCCTTGATCTTGAAAAAGCCCGGCACGTTGAAGCCCCCGCCGGTTTCGGCGCTGGCTTCGGCCCCGCGCCGCTGCTTGCTTTCGGTCTCGACGGTTTCGGTCGTCACCAGTTGGCGGGCCAGGGCCTCGAAGTCGGCCCGGCCGGCGGCAATGTGGCGCTCCTCGATGGCCTCCACCAGCTTGACCAGAATCCAGACGAAGAGGTCTTCGGGCTGAAACGAGCCGTATTCGGTTTCTTTATCGATGCTCAGGAAGACCGAAAAGTAGCGGGCCGGGTCGTTCAGGAAGGTGTGTAACCGCTCCAGCTCCGTCGTCTTGCCGCAACCCAGGTGCCCCGAGCAGATGATTTTGATGTAGTCGTCGGTCGGCGCTTCGAGCCGGTGGGTATCGCTGTCGATGCCGAACGGGAAGTACACTTTGGACGCGAACTCCGTGTCACGCACGTCGTCGAAGTCCACGTACAGTTCGCGTTCGTTGCCGAACAGCGCTGGCTCAAACCGTGGCTCGGTCACGGTGCGGGCCTGCTGCTTGTCGCTGACGGGGTAGGAATAGATGGCCATAAGGTTGCGGGGCGGCGGGTGCAGGGGTAAAACGGGGGCAAAGGTCGCTGGTTTTTCACCGGCGAACGGCCGCCGCCCTACCCGAAAAAAGTTGCCCGCCTACTGCAAATGCAGTAGGCGCGCGGCTAGGAAAGGGGTAGCGCGGGGGCCGTGCTTTGTGGCAAAATCGGGGAATCCCATCTCTTTCCCCCGGTTGCGCGACACCCGATGCTCCACGTTTCTACCATTCGATTTGCTACTTTTTGGCTCGCTCTGGGGCTGCTGCTGGTGCTGGCCCACGGCGTGGCGCTGGCCCAGGCGCCGACCATCGGCCGTTTCGCGCCTACGACTGGGGCGGTCGGCACCCCGTCGGTCGGGCAGGCGCTCAACCCCGACGGTACACTGCGTGCCGGCGCACAAGGAAGTTTTAACGCCACCGGCTACCACCTGAGCTACGGCCCCGGCGGAGCGCCCGTACTCCGGACGGCCGCTGCGGGCGACGAAAACTGGCAGAGTGGCTTCGATTTGCCGGGCGCTGCTACCACCAGTGCCGGCACCGTGTACGTGCTGTACGTCGCGCCTTCGGGTGACCTGTACGTCGGCGGCAATTTTACCGCGATTGGCAATGTCGTGGCGAGGAACATCGCCCGCTGGAACGGCACGACGTGGAGCGCCCTAGGCACGGGCACGAGCGGGATAGTCCTTTCCATTACTTCCGCTGGCGCCGATGTGTACGTCGGGGGGAGCTTCGCCACGGCGGGCGGCGTCACGGTCAACAACATCGCCCGCTGGAACGGCTCGACGTGGAGCGCGTTCGGCACGGGCACCAACGCGACGGTACGCGCCGTGGCGCTGATCGGCACCGATGTGTATATCGGCGGCGATTTCTTTACGGTGGGCGGCACGAGTATTACCAATATCGCCCGCTGGAACGGCTCGACGTGGAGCGCCTTGGGCACCGGCGTCACCAACCGGGTGAACGGGCTGGCCGTGTCGGGCACCGACTTATACGTGACCGGCAATTTCACCACGGCCGGGGGCGCCACCGCCAACCGGATTGCCCGCTGGAACGGCTCGACGTGGAGCACCCTCGGCACGGGCCTCGACTCGGAAGGCTTGGCAGTACTGGTATCTGGCTCGACGCTATACGTCACGGGGTCGTTCACGACGGCGGGCGGCGTCACGGTCAACAACATCGCCCGCTGGAACGGCTCGACGTGGAGTGCGCTCGGCACGGGCCTCAACTCAATCGGGCGGGGGCTGGCGATATCGGGTTCCGACTTGTACGTCTGCGGCTCGTTCAGCACGGCGGGTGGCGTGACGCTGTACGGCGCCGCCAAATGGAACGGCTCGACGTGGTCGGCGATGAATGTGAATGGAATCGGCACGACGCCGTACGCCGTCGCCGTGGTGGGCACGAACGTGTACGTCGGCGGCGACCTCTACATCGCCGGCGGCCTCGGCATTGCCAATCTGGCGAAGTGGAACGGCACCGTGTGGAGCCCGATTGCGTCGGGGCTGGATGCGGCGGTGAACGCCGTCGCGGTTTCGGGGTCCGACGTGTACGTCGCCGGGACTCTCCTGTCAGCGGGCGGTATCACGGTCAATCATATCGCCAAGTGGAACGGTACGGCGTGGAGCGCCCTCGGCACGGGTCTCGACTTCAGCGCGACGGTTTCGGACCTGGCCGTGAGCGGCACCAACGTCTACGTCTGCGGCACCTTCACGACGGCGGGCGGCGTGGCCGTGAACAACATCGCCCGCTGGAACGGCTCGGCGTGGAGCGCGATGGGGAGCGGCGTGAGCAACTTCCCCTTTGCAATGACCGCCTCCGGGTCCGACGTGTACGTGGTCGGCAACTTCACTACCGCCGGGGGCATCACGGCCAACCGGATTGCCCGGTGGAACGGCACGACGTGGAGCGCGCTCGGCACGGGCCTCAACGGCGCCGCGAGCAGCGTGACCGTCCTGGGAACGGATGTGTACGTCGGCGGCCCCTTGACCGGGTCGTTCACGACGGCCGGGGGCGTGGCCGTCAGCAAAATCGCCAAGTGGAACGGCAGCACCTGGAGCGCGCTGGGCACCGGCCTCGACGGCGGCGTGAATAATATGGCGGTGTCGGGGACTGACCTGTACGTCGTGGGATCGTTCGGCACGGCAGGCGGCATCTCAGCCAACCGGATTGCCAAGTGGAACGGCTCGGCGTGGAGCGCCCTCGGCAGCGGGCTGACCATCAACGGCACCGTCAGCGCGGTGGCCGCCGCCGGGACCAATGTGTACATCGGGGGGCAATTCACGACAGCGGGCGGCACGACGGTGGCGAACATCGCCAAGTGGGACGGCGCGGCGTGGTCGTGGGCGGGAAGCGGACTGGACGGCTCCGCGAGTTCGCTGGTGGCCACCTCGACTCGGCTCTACGCGGGCGGCGGTTTCCTGAGCGTCGGCGACGGGTCGAAAGTGACGGCCTATTTCGGGATTTACTCCCTCGTAGCCGCCACTCCCACCATCAGCAGCTTCACGCCCACCAGCGGGCCGGTGGGCACGAGCGTGACTATCACGGGCACCGACCTGAGCGGGGCCACGGCGGCACGCGTCAACGGCACGGCCGGTACCATCACGGCGAACACCGCCACCAGCCTCACCTTCACGGTGGCGGCGGGCAGCACCACCGGCGCGGTGAGCGTGACGACGGCGGGCGGCACGGTCACCGGCAGCACCTTCACCGTGATTCCGGCACCGACGATTACCAACTTCACTCCCACCAGCGGGCCGGTAGGCACGAGCATCGTCGTCAGCGGCACGAACCTGAGC